>DAIEST010000071.1 GCA_027346125.1 Leptospirillum sp.
AGCGATGATTACGAAAACGCAATTTCGTGTCCGTTATTCCGAGACCGACGGCCAACGAAGAGCTCACCATTCTCACTATCCGGTCTGGTTTGAGATGGGGCGGGCGGATTTTTGCCGGGATGCCGGATTCAACTACAAGCAGATGGAAGATGGCGGACTGTTTCTTGTGGTAGCCCGCCTTGAATGCGTCTACAAGGCTCCGCTTGAGTACGATGATCTTGTGACGGTGGAAACCCGGTTGTCATCCGTTTCCCGGAAACTGATGACATTTGAATATCGGATCATCAATGAAAGTCTCTCGGACGCTCTCGCTGGAGAAGGCAGTACGGTTCTCGTTTGCGTGGATCGGGAAGGCCGGCCGGCGGCACTTGTCCCGGAAACACTGGTTTCATTGTCCGGGAAACAGGAACCCTCCATCCGAAAAACCAACCCATAACGGGCGGATAGCTCAGTCGGTAGAGCGCAGCTCTTACACAGCTGATGTCGCAGGTTCGAGCCCTGTTCCGCCCACCATGCCCGTCCTACAGATAACTCAGGAATCAATGGGATCCAGGAAAAAACAAAAAACTGCAACAGAATCCGATTCCGCACAAAAATACGGCACCCGGAAGATCGGGGAAAACGTTCTTGAGCGGTGGCCGAATCCTGCCCGGGAGACCCCTTATGAGGCCAGGATTTCCTTTCCTGAATTCACCTGCCTTTGTCCTCGCTCAGGCTATCCCGATTTTGCCACAATTCATATCCGGTACAGGCCTGATCAATTCATCGTTGAACTGAAATCCCTCAAATTGTACCTGAATCAGTTCCGGGATCTTCCGATTTCCCATGAAGAGTCTGCCGCCAGGATCTATCGGGAACTCACAGACCTTCTTGCTCCATCATTTCTGGAAATCATTGCCGATTTCAATGTACGGGGCAATGTCAAGACAGTCATTACCCTCCATTCAGGCATGGGCAAGACTCCCGATCGGGATAATCAATAGGCATTGCGATCGGATACATCTAAAGCTTGAAATATCCTTGCGGGTACAAAACATTCGTCTGGCAATTCCTGTATTCCACTCTTTCCATGAAGTCTCCCAGAGGGGAAATCGTTTCGATCATTACGGGAAATCCTGTTTGCTTGTTCACCAGTATCATCATCCTTCCAAATATACGATGGGCTTCCAGCACATCCGGAGCGACATTCAGAATGTCGACAGGACGCCCCTTCCAGATCCCCTTTCCCAAATACAGGCAGGCTCGTGCCAGACATGCCGGTTTCAGAATGCGTCTGGTAAAGCTCTCAAAATCAGAATGATCGATCGTATGGCCGAACCTGGAAACCAGAAGAGAGTTTCGGGGAGACAGGGTGAGGCGAAAACTCAAGAATCCAAAAGGCTTGACCCTCACCAGTCCTGTCGATCGACGATAGACAAGCGCGGCACCTTTCCTTGGACGGAGGAGATCCATCCTGATGGTCTTGGGATAACGGACCGAAAGAGTGAGCCACTCATCAGGAAGCAAGGACTTCTGGTGGTAAAAGTTGAGTATTGTACAGCGGTAACTGGCGAGTGCCTCGGTTCTACGAAACAATGTTCCGACAATCTGGCGGGCTTTTTCTGAATCGTAGGCCCACACCCGATCAGAAAGAGCGAGGCTGGGATCGGACAACAGAACCGAATCTCCTGTCATGGCCATACCCTGACCGGAAATACACAGCAGAGGCAAAAAAAAGAAAAGCAGAGCCAAGCATCGTCGGCTCACTGTTTTTCCATCTCCTTAAACTGTTAACCCAGAAGATTTCTGGAAATGGCAAATTGCCACAGGATCAGTCCCAAACCGAGCAACCCAAAAACACCATGAGCCAAGGTAAACACCCGAATCATCTTCTGCCCGCCGAACCCCCTGAGCAGAAGGAGAAGACCGAAGAAAACAGCTATTCCCAAACAAATCAGCCCTTCATCCATAAATTTCAACGGGCCCCGAATGAAGTAACGAGCCACAATCATCAAAATACCGGTCAATCCGAGGGTTGGATGCAGAAACCCCAATGCCTTGGGAAACTCTTTCTTCGTCAGTTCGAATCCTAAAAGCAGGAGGCCCAGCAGAGCGGCAAGAACCAGAAACACCGATCCAATGGTCAAAAGTCCGTGATCCACTCTCTCACCCCAATACGAATAGTTTTACATTCGTGCTATACGATCCGGCAAAAACAGACTCAGGAGTCAACCTTCATGTCATGGGCCAAAAGGATTGCTTCTGCAATTTCCTTCATGGACTTACGGATATTCATGCTTTTTTTCTGGAGGAGTCGATAGGCCTCATCTTCCGATATCCGGTTCGTCTTCATCAGGACACCTTTCGCACGATCGATCTTCTTGCGGCTCTCAAGAGCCTCTTCCATCTCTAGGGTCTTCTGAAGAAGACCCGTATTTTCCCAGGCAATCGCTGCCTGGTTGGAAACGGTTTGAAGAACCTTGATCTCGTCTTGGGAAAAATGGTGGGGACGGCTCGTATAGACGTTGATCACCCCTATCGCACGATTCTTGATCATCATGGGGACAGACAGAAGTGATACAAGATTTTCTTTTCTGGCAAGGTCCTTGAACGAATAACGAGGATCCTTCTGGACATCCTCCACCTGGATCGGAATCCCGTCCCGAAACACGACCCCAGTGATGCTTTCTCCAATTTTAATGGGAGGCTTGCTTCGATACTCTTGCGAAAGAGTCTGGGTAGCCCGGATCACAAGTCCCTGCTCCGAATCGTATATCATGATGGAGCAAAGGGTCGAGTTTGTCACTTCGGCTGTTACCGTTACGATAAGATGAAGAATCTCCTCCAGGTATCGGTTCGAGGTAATCGATTGGCTGACCTGAGAAAGGGCTTCGATCTGCCTTGCTTTCTTCCGGGCATCCTCAAACATGAGAAGATGCTGGATCACCAGGGAAAGCTCCTGGGCCAGGAGAGTCAGCAGTTCAAGGTCGATTTCGGAAGGAATGAAAGGCTTTCTGAACTGAAAGTTCACGACACCCAGCAAGTTGTCGCGGGCAACAAGAGGGATGGAGAAGAAAGACTCGTACTGCTCTTCCTGAAGGGTCTGGAACATTTTGAAGCGTGAGTCCTCCCAGGCCTTTTCCGGAATGATGACGGGAGACATCTCCCGGGCGACCCATCCGGTCACTCCTT
Organism: Leptospirillum sp.; assembly: GCA_027346125.1. GTDB lineage: Bacteria > Nitrospirota > Leptospirillia > Leptospirillales > Leptospirillaceae > JAJYGC01. The sequence goes on from DAIEST010000071.1 coordinate 3,172, forward strand.
CACCCATCCTGAGGGCAAGCTGTCCGATGGCCCCGGGAAAGATATTGGAACTGGCTCTCAAGATGAGTTCCCTTCCATCCCGATCCAGCAGATAAATAAAAGCACAGTCGAAAGGAAGGACTTCTCTGGAAAGTCGGATCGCCTGGGCAAGCATATCGTCCAGGGAGGATTCGCTATGCATAATCCGGAGAAGCCCTCGCAAAAGACGAAGCTCCTTTTGCAAGCCTTCCGTCTCCCTGGAGGCAGTCCCTAAGGATTCCGTGTTTTGATCAGCCATCTTGAGTCCTGTCGTTCATCATAAAGTCAGGTACCAATGTTCATACTGGAACAGCAACAGTCAGATTCGTCTCGTCATAATCCCGGACGCGAACGACATGTCCAGGGGCAACCGGAAGGATCAGAGTCACTTTGCCGGATCGGGATTTCTTGTCGTTGCGCAGAAAAGGAGCAATCCGCGCGTAAGAGATCTGTCTCGGCCATTCGACCGGAAGCCCTGCTCTTCTCAGCATCCCGGCAATCGTCTTCTCCGTACCCTTTTCGGTTATCCCCAACCGCTCGCCTACCCGGGCGGCACACAACATGCCAAGGCCAACGGCTTCCCCGTGAAGGATTCCGGAATACCCCATCGCCGCTTCCAGCGCATGTCCAAAGGTATGCCCAAGATTCAGGTTCATGCGAAGTCCTGACTCGTGTTCGTCCTCCGAGACAATGCGGGCCTTGTCCCGAACCGAAAGACGGATGGCGGTCTCCCAGAGATCCCGATCGAACAGCTCCGATCCCAATCGATTCAGTTCGCGATCGAGAAGTTCCAGCAACTCCAGATCTCCGATCAACGCATACTTGATTATTTCTCCCAGACCGGATCGCCTTTCCCGAATGGAAAGAGTTTCCAGAAACCCCGGATCCACCCAGACTCCCTTCGGAGGATAGAATGACCCGATCAGATTCTTTCCTTCCGCATGATCCACGCCGGTCTTTCCGCCCACGGATGAATCGGTCTGAGCCACGACAGTCGTCGGCAAATGGAAAACCGGAACACCCCTCAGCAGGATCGATGCGGCAAACGCCCCCATATCCCCGACAACCCCTCCCCCCAACAAGAGGAACGGGTCCTTTCTTTCCCATTTTTCACGGAGGAAAACATCAAGACATTCCTGAATGGAGGTCATGTTCTTGAATTTTTCCCCATCCTGAAAATCAAAATTCACGACAGTAAAACCTTGTTCCTTCAAAAGCGTCAGCAAAACTTCACCATGTAGGGCACGAACCGTCGGGTTCGAGATCAGACCTACACGGAAAGATTCTCCAGCGATTTCCCGAAGAAATTCAGGCACGCATCGATAAATGCCGCTGGCAATGCGGATGCCATAGGGACCTGACTGCGACGCCACCATGATTTCCTGAAACATCATATGGCCGACCCTTCCGGCCTGTATGGGTCCGTTGATTTGGAACCTTTGTCGAGATCCTTCAAAATCACTTGTACCACCTGGGAAATTCCATAACCATCCGCATCCACGACAAAATCCGCTACCTCCCTGTAAAGAGGTTCCCGAACAAGAAGCACCTGCCGGACTTCCTCTTCCAGAGACAAGTGAGCCATCAACCGTGGTCTGACGCCCCAGGAGTTCTGCAATCTCGAAACCAGAAATTCCGGTCGCAGACTGATATAGAATACAGTTCCGCAAGACCTCAGACGCTCCCGGTTCCCCGGATCCAGAACAACCCCTCCCCCAGTCGCCACAACGCCTGACTGAAGTTCCGGAAGCCTCGCGATCACTTCAGCTTCTTTCTTCCGAAAACAAGCTTCCCCTTCACGCCGCCAGAACTGGGCAATGGGTTCTCCAAGGAGTTCTTCCACAAGACGGTCTGTGTCATAGAAAGGAAGGTCCAGGGTTCTGGCCAGCGCATGTCCGATCGTCGTTTTACCTGCCCCTCTCGGACCCACCAGAATGATTTGGGGCGGACTGCCCGGAGAATCACCCCTGGCCACGCCCGATTTCCCCTTCCCATTTTGATTTCAAGGCTTCCGACCCCTGAAAATGCGCAATCAGCTCTTCAACAGAATCGCCGCCATATTTTTGGGAAGCGGCCTGCGCCAACGCAAGACAGACCATCGCCTCACCGACCACGGATGCCGCTGGAACGGCACAGATGTCGGAACGCTCGATACTGGCGGGAGCCGGCATTCCAGTTTTGATATTGACGGACGGAAGTGGTTCATATAGCGTCGAGATCGGCTTCATTGCCGCCCTCAGTCTCAATGGTTGCCCATTGGAAACCCCACCCTCCAGTCCCCCTGCATGGTTTCGGGTACGGAGCAAGGATCCTGAATCCACACCCGGAACAAACGGATCATGGACAGCGGAACCGGACCGTCTGGCGGCTTCAAAACCCAAACCGATTTCGACTCCCTTAATCGCCTGAATACTCATCAATGCCTGTGACAGTGCCGCATCAAGACGCTGATCCCACTGGGCATAGCTCCCCAGACCCACAGGAAGAGGAGAAGTCCTGACCTCAAAGATGCCACCCAGCGTATCCCCGGCTTTCTTGGCCGTCCGGATCGCCTCAATCATTTCCTCTCCGATACCAGGCACAGGACAGAAGACCTCCGAAGACAGAACCAGATTGCGGAGTGTCTCAAACGGCATCGAAGCCGGAGGCAACTGATCTTCGGGAATCTCGATCGTTCCGATGCGAACGACATACGAGACAACATCGATTCCCAGTAGAGACAGGTACTGTCTGGCAATGCTCCCGAGAGCCACACGGGTTGCCGTTTCCCTGGCGCTGGCCCGTTCGAGAACATTTCTCAGATCACGATGACCGAATTTTACGGCACCTGCATAATCTGCATGGCCTGGTCTCGGGGTAAAAACACCACGCCCGGGCTCTCCCTCTCTTGGGTTCGGATCCATATCCTCTTCCCAATTCCTGAAATCCCGATTTTCGATCATGATCGTCACGGGAGAGCCGAGCGTTTTCCCTCGACGCACCCCTGTCAGAAAACGCACCTCATCTGTCTCGATCTTCATCCGGCCACCCCGGCCATATCCCATTTTTCTGCGGGCCATCTCACCGGAGATCATCCCGACGGACAAATCCATTCCCGCAGGAAGACCTTCAATGGTACCGATCAGTGCCGGACCATGAGACTCTCCTGCTGTGGCAAAACGTATCATGATCTTTCCTCTGTCTCTCGACCGCCCAAAAAGCCTAAGGCATCATTGGCATCATCGGCATTCCGCCACCGCCGGCGCCACCCGCACCTCCGCCTGGCTTGCTTGTATCAGGTCCCAGGACTTTCTTTTTCTTCCGGGGCATCAGGTGCAGGGTCACTCCCAGCAAAGACTGGAAGTCCGCTCCCAAGTACGCGGATTCCTGTATCCTGATTCCCTCTCCGGGCACATAAGCCACATCTTCGACCTTGGAATGCTCCACAAATCTCCTGACCCTCTTCATCACCGCCGGCCTGGTATCGATCGCATCGCCAACCGTTTCCTGCTCCGTCAGATGAAGTCGCCTGATTTGAGATAAAAGCATTGATTCTGCCACTTTCCTTGCTTCGAGGTAGGCAATCAGCCTCTTGTCTCCATCGAACTGATCATTTTTGGACATTTTCTGCACCGTGTTCGCGTGAATGACTGTCCCCGACCAGGGCAACTCGTAAGAATAGATCGGTTTCTTTTTTGGCGCAGAAGCACATCCCGGCTGAAACAGAAAGACAGTCGCCAGAAGAATGAGTGAAGCACCATGGACAAGCCTTGTTCGAGAAGGAGACCTGAGCATCGAAAACACTCTCCCTTGTTTACTTTTCAATATCCCGGTGAATGACACGGATTTCAAAACCCTTGCACTCGAATCTCTCTTTCAGGGTTTCCGTGATCGCGACAGAGCGATGTCGTCCTCCCGTACATCCGATTCCAACAGTCAGAAAACTGCGGCCTTCCTCTATATATTGGGGAAGAAGGTAGGAAAGATATTCCTCGGTCCGGTCAACAAAAGCCTCTCCCCCCTGGGAGAAGACCATCTTCCTGACCGGTTGGTCCTGCCCTGTCAGTGGCTTCAGGTCCGGAACATAGTTCGGGTTGGGAAGGAAACGGACATCCAGAACCAGATCACAGTCAATGGGAATCCCGTATTTGAAACCGAACGACATCAGAAAAAGCTTGAACAATTCTTCCTGTTCGCCTTTTCCGTAATACTTTTTCAGGATGGATTTCAGTTCGGATACACGCATATCCGAAGTTGAAACAATCCGATCGGCCCTCTGGCGCAAAAGCGCCAGCTTTTCACGCTCTTCCTGAATGGCTTCTATAACGGGAGCGCCTTCGTAGCGAAGAAGGGGATGAGGGCGACGCGTTTCAGAGAAGCGCCGGACCAGTTCGTTGTTGTCGGCCTCAAGAAAAACCAGTTCAACATTCGGTTGGGACGATTTCAATTCATCAAAGAATTTCAGAAACAGGTCAAGAAACTCGCGTTCCCGGATATCTACACCGATTGCCACATGGGACATTTCCGGAACATGATGCGTAACGAGATCCGAAAATGTCGGGAGCAGAGGCGGGGGAAGGTTGTCCACACAGAAATACCCCAAATCCTCCAACGCTCTGATGGCATGACTCTTCCCCGCCCCGGAAAGACCGCTGACAAAAAGGATACGAGTTCTCTCCATCAGGTCATATCTCTTTTCAGTTGAAGGGCCACCTATTCCGGTTGAATCTGGCCCAGGCTACCATCCCGCCTGCGGTACAACACCCGCAAGGTTTCAGAGGTCGCGTCTGTGTAGAGAAAAAAGTCCTTGTCAAGGAGTTCCATCTGCAGGATAGCATCATCCAGCGACATTGGCTTGACCGGAAATCTCTTTGTCTTCACCAGAACCGGCAAAGGTTTTTCCGAAAGTGTCGCAGTCTGATCAAGAGCGTTTCGTGAGGACTGGCCATTCCCGTCACGTCCGTGCCGGATCTTTTCCTTGAACCGGACAAGTTGGCGTTCCAGTTTGTCGACTGCCAAATCCAGCGATCCGTATAGATCGTTTGTCACGGATTCTGCATGGATCAATCGGCCATTTGCATGAAGAGTCACTTCAACCTTCTGCCGGAATTTCTCAACGGACAGAATTACATCCGCACGGGTATTCTCAGGCGATACCCGATCAAGAAGTTCAATCTTTTCCTGAACTCTCCCCTTCAAGGCATCCGTAATCTCCATATGCCTTGCCGTCAAATGGATTTGCATGCGCACATTCCCCTTTCTTCAATAATAATTAGGATGAGAATCAGATGGCGTGTTCCTGCCTTCTCTTGTTCACCGGAGGAATATCGAGCTCCATCCGGTATTTCGCAACGGTTCTCCGGGCAATCACAATCCCTTCTTTCCCTAGCTGATTCATGATTTCCTGATCTGTCAAAGGTGTTTTCCGGGACTCGACCCGAACCATTTCACGGATCTTCTCCCGCACGCTGACTGACGAATGATCCGATCCCGACTGGGACGGGATGCTTCCAGAAAAAAAGAACTTGAGCTCCACCAGACCAAACGGGGTTTCAGCATACTTCTGGTTTGTCACTCGTGAAATGGTGGATTCGTGAAGGCTCAGATCCTGCGCGATTGTTTTGAGCACCAGCGGCCTCAGGCCGGAAGGTCCTCGACGAAAGAAGTCTTCCTGGTGTTTCAGGATCGCTTCGGCAACCCGCAGGATCGTCTTTTTCCTCTGTTCGATCGACTTCAGAAACCACATCGCAGAACGGAGCTTCTCCTCTATATACTCCCGTGTCTTGTCCTTTTTTTCCATCGTTTTCAGAAGAGAACGATATGCCGACTGAATCTTGAGACGGGGAACCCCTTCCTCGTTCAGGGAAACCCTGATTTCACCGTTCCCCGCATCGTAGTACCGGACATCAGGAGAAATGGCCATTGCCATATCCCTGAAATAAGGTCTTCCCGGCTTCGGTTCCAGCTTCCGGATAATCAAGGCAGCCTTTTGAATGTCTTCCACGGAAACGGAAAGCGCCTTGGCAACATTCTTATACTTCATCTCCAAAAGGTCATCCAGATAATCCTGAAGAATGTCCCAGACAATCGTTTTCTCAAGGTCCAGAAGCTTCGCCTGAATCATGAGCGATTCCCGAAGATTCCGGGCTCCCACGCCGGGAGGATCGCATTCCTGAATCCATGAGAGCACCCTGGCAAACATCTCCGGAGAACTCAGATAATCGGAAGGAACTTCCGATTCCGTGAGAACCAGATAACCATCCTCGTTGATATTTCCGATCAGGAAATGTGCAAGCCGTTTTTCTCCTTCGGACATTTCCCGAAATGAAATCTGCCAAATCAGATGATCTTCAAGAGATGTGGGCGCTGCCAGGACTTTCTCGTAAGAAAAGTCGCTGTCCGGATCCTCACGGATCGAACGCTCTTCCTGATAAAGTCCGGAATCGTCCATATCTTCATTGATCGAATAATCCCACGACATCATGGGATCCACCGGTCCACGGTCATCGGTTTCCCGATCAGATTCACCATCACGGGAAGGAGGAACAAGGTCCCCGTCCTGATCCCCTATCTGATTTTCCTCCCACTCGCTTTCTTCCTCAATCTCCAGCAATGGATTGGTCTGTGTTTCCTGAAGGATCTCCTCTCTTAGATCAAGCTTTGCAAGCATCAGAAGATGAATTGCCTGCTGAAGCTGCGGAGTCATCACCATCCGCTGCCCCAGCTTGATTTCAAGCCGTTGCCGGATCACAACCCCTCCTCCGAAAGAGCAGAGTTTAAAGTAAACTTTTCTCCCAGATAAAACGCCCGGGCTTTTGGGCTGGATGCGATCTTTCGGGGAGTTCCCTCCTCCAGGATCTTTCCCTGATTGATCACATAAGCCCGATCGGTGATTTCAAGAGTCTCCCGAACATTGTGATCCGTGATCAAGACACCAATATTGCTTTGTCGAAGCTGCGCAATGATCTTCTGAATCTCGATCACAGCAATCGGATCGACTCCGGCAAACGGTTCATCGAGAAGAATATAACGGGGTTTCGTGGCAAGGGCACGCGAAACCTCGACCCGACGCCTCTCCCCCCCCGAGAGGGTGTAGGCCTTGTTTTTGGCCAGATGGGCGATATTCAGTTCATCCAGAAGGGTCGCAAGCCGACTTTCCCGTTCCGTACGGGACAGGTCCATATATTCAAGGACGGCCAGTATATTCTCTTCCACTGTCAGTTTCCTGAAAATGGACGACTCCTGGGGAAGGTAGCTGATTCCTGTCCGGGCCCGGATGTGCATCGGGAGTTGGGAGATATCGTGGTCATCCATCAGGATCTGGCCACCATCTGGCCGGACAAGACCGACAATCATGTAGAACGTCGTTGTCTTTCCGGCACCGTTGGGACCAAGCAGCCCGACAACCTCGCCCTGGTTGACGCTGATGCTGACTCCGTCCACCACCCACCGCTTCTTGTAGTTTTTTCTGAGATCAACGACTTCGATCGACACAGATTCAATGCCTCCCGTCTTGAGGATTGGAGGGGGAAGGCTTCTCTCCTGACCTTCTGGAATGGAGCAGCATGAGACTATGTCCCTGGACAAGGCTTTTATTGATTCGGGTAAAGAACGTAATGCGCTCTCCCGAGATGCGGTCCCCATTCTGGATCACGACAGGCAGTCGCGTCAGCACGAAAAGATGGCTTTCAGCAATGTAGACAGCCTTTCCAGCATAGGCAACCCTATTGCCTTTCTTGATATAGACATGACCTCTTGCCACCATGGTCTGAATCTTCTGGGTCTTTTGTCTGGCATGCATATTATCCATCAATGTTGCCCCTTTTCCAGGAGGGACAAAGAAGACATCCAGACTGTCGGATTTCAGGGTCAGCGATTTCTTGACGAGATGGACATGTCCGATGAAATGGATTTCGTTCTGAATGTTTTCGGCAAGCATCCGGTCAGCGTTGATGACTGTCGAAACGGGCGGCGCCCCCGTGGATGTCTGGAATGAAAGCAGGGAAAAAGCCAGGACAAGCGAAGCACGAGAACACCACCATCTCTTCCTCTCTGGGAAAGGAAGAGAAAAGACGACTCCCCGCACTTTCAGCCAATACCTATCCAGCAAAGACTGCACGCACCTTCCGGTCCAGACGGAACGTCTGTGTTCGGGGGATGGAGTGGAGTCCGTTCCCCTGGATGATCATATTGGGACCAAGAATAATCACATGCCCTCCCGTCTGGATCTCATCCAGACGATCCTGATAATTGAGATGGGAAGAAATAACCGTCAAACCATTCGAGAAGCGGGCGGCAACCGGATGCGTCACCCGTTCGACAAAAAAACGATGCCCCAGTTGATCGATCACACCGCGTTCCCCTGTCACAACCAGAGTCAGATCAGGACGGATCAGGATACGCGCCGTGAGATTCCAGATCTGGGTCTTGGACTCTCCCTTCCCCAAGGCAGCTTTTTCGGCACGGACAAACCATTTGGTCTTGGAACCAACGGTTCTTGTATACCGAAAATGGGTAATGACGATCTGCGCCTGGGGCAACGGATGGAGATCGACCGGGACAGACCCTCTCTTCTTGAGATGCTTGTGGGCAATAAACCCCATATAGACAAGAGTAAGAAGAATCGGAACAACCGCTACACCAAGCACCAGAAAACGGCTTCTGAAAAACCGTGATCTCAACATTGCGCCGCCACCGGCATGGTAAAACACAAAAACGAGTTACTCCGCAGGAAGAACAACTCAATCTTGCCGGAAAGGGTCATCGGATCTCAGGGACGTCCCAGGTCTGGAAAAAGCCGCTCGATCGTTTCAATCCCCTGCCGGATGGATTCCGTCGATTTATGAAAGGACTTCTCCTCATCTTCCGAAAGAGGCAGCCGCACAACTTCTTCCAGCCCCATATTGCCAATTCTGACAGGCACGCCGGAAAATACGCCCTTGACTCCATATTCCCCTTCCAGATAAACCGAACTGGGAATAATGCGGTGCCGGTCATGCAGTATCGATTCGATCATCGAATAAATGGCAGCCGCCGGGGCGAAATAAGCCGAAGAGTCCTTCATGAGACGAACAATCTCTCCCCCGCCGTCCCGGGTTCTCTGCACCAGGCGATCCAGCGTAGCGGGATCGAGGACCTTCTTCAGGGAAACGCCGGCAATTGTCGAAAACTCGAGCAATGGAACCATATTGTCGCCATGCCCCCCCATGACCATGGTCTGGATATTCGAAACCGAAGTATTCGTTTCTTCAGAAATAAAGTACGCAAAACGGGAAGAATCCAGTGCTCCCCCCATTCCGATGACCCGTTCGCGGGGAAATCCGGTCACCTTCCAGAGCATGTATGCCATCAGGTCCATCGGGTTCGTGACCATGATCGCAACGCAGTCCGGAGCATGCTGGCGAATTTTCCGGGAGACCTCGATCATGATCTCCCCGTTCTTGTGGAGAAGATCATCCCGTGTCATGCCGGGCTTGCGGGAGAATCCTGCGGTCACCACCACAACGGAGGAGCCTTCGATCGTTTCGTAGTTTCCGGAACCATGAATCCGCGTATCAAAACCCAGAAGCGGACCGGACTCCAGAATGTCGAGAGCTTTTCCCTGCGCCATTCCTTCCCGGACATCAAGGATCACTACATCCGCAAGACCATTCTCGACAATCTTCTGGGCCGTTGTTGCGCCCACATTCCCCGCTCCGACAATAGAAACTTTTCTTCTTTTCTTTGGGCGCAATGAACACCCCCTTCTTCAATAACCGGGAACGCGCTCCTGACGGGCGCGACCCTACAGACATTGGTTCAGCCGATGCATTTATCCATTGAGATCGTCCGGCGATTTCCAGAAATGGTAGAGCAAAGGGCAAAAAAAGACAAGAGAACTCGATCTGGGCATTAACTTTGCTTACAAATCTGAGAGACCGGAACTCAAGCAAAACAGGCTAGCGGATAACAGAATCAGTTTGTGGGGAAATCTTTTTGCGGGAGGCTGGCATAACACCGATCTGCCATTTGAGGGCATCCTGGATCATCACTTGACGGTAGCGGTCGGCAATCAATGCTTCCTGCGCAGCAACATACTCGGACTGGGCACGAATCCGGGTCACACTGTCCACAAGCCCTTTCCGGAAACTCTTTTCCACCATCGCCCTGTTGGCAGTCGCATTTTCAAGTTCCACCCGGTCGAGCTTCACTTTTTTCTCTTGCGTCTTCAGATCAAACAAAGCCTTCCTCACATTCCGGACAACCCGGATCCGGGCAAGCCTGGTTTCGGCTTTTTCCTTTCTGGACTCATCCCTGGCCTGTTCCGTCTGATGAACAATCCTCATTCCCGAAAAGATCGGGACAGACAACCCTATTCCAGTCTGATAGGCCGGCAGAAAAAGACCGCTGTTCGGGGGAGCGCCCGTGATATTGGGGGGAACACCATAAAGCAGCAGTACATTCGCAAACAGCGAGATCTTCGGAAGATGCTCGTCGAAGGCCCGATTGACCAGAACCTCGCGCTGCTCATCCTTTTTTTCCAGAGCCTGAAGAAGAGGTCTATGAATCAGGGCGAACTCGGTCAGCTTTTCCGCATCGAGAGGCAGGTTTACGGATGTCACATCCCCCATTGCCTCGTAAAGGGTAAAACGTCTTTCCCCCATTCCATAAGCAAGTTCCGCCTGGGATTTATGGATCTCGTTTTGAATCTGGACCAGCTGAAGCCGGGACTTTTGCCAGTAAACCTTCGCCTGAGTCACATCCGGCCAGATGGCAAGCCCCTTTCCCAACCGTAACAGCGTCTGATCCAGGTGAAGCCTGGCCGATTTTTCATTCTCGATCGCCGAAGTGAGCAAATGCTGGAACATAGACAATTGGTCAAAGGCAATGGCAGCCTTCCAGACAACGGCAAGCCTGGCCTCCGACAAGCTCCATCGGGCAGACTGTCGGGAAAGCCGGGCGGCTTTCACCGAGTTCCTGCGTCGTCCAAAGTCATAAATTTCCTGGGTCAGGGAAGGAAGCACCGCTTCAGGTGCCAGCCCTTCTTCGTTGGGAAACACAAATCCAAGAAGGGGGGTATTCAGATAGAGTTGTTCGACGGTAAGACTGATCTGTGGAAAATAGGTCGCCTTTCGAATGCCGACCTCTTCGGATTGTGACGCATATTCGCTGGCCTGCAAATCAATTGCGGGATTGTTCTTCAGTGCCCGTTCATAGACCTCTTCCCGGGCAATCGGAACAACCGGTCCCGATTGATCCTGAGCGGCAAACGACCAATCCGGACACCGATACCCGAAACTGATCAGAAAGAACAGAAAGAACACCGTCCGACAGAAGCGGGAACGCCGCTGAATCTTCATCCACCGGTCCTGGCAGGCAGGATCTTGGGCGGAGACCTGCGGTCGATCCAGACTTCGGCCGACATTCCCGGAAGAATTGGTTTCCCGTTCAACCGATCAAAGACCACCCTGACCGGAATCCGCTGGACAACCTTTACAAAAGTGCCGGCGGCATTCTGGGCCGGCAAAATGGAAAAGGCCTGAGAAGCAGCCGGAATGAACTCAAGAACATGACCGGAAAAATGGTCTTTCGGCCAAGCGTCGATATGAATCCGGACGGTCTGTCCGGGTCTGACCTTCCAGAGCTGCGTCTCCCGGATAAAGACATCAAGCCAGACACTATCGGTATCCCGAATGTTGATCAGGCTGACGATAGGCTGGTTGGACCTTACGGATTCTCCCAGATTGACCAGCCGCTGGGCGACCTGCCCGGAGATAGGTGCAAAAACCGTATTGTTTCTTGGATGGACTTCCGAAACTTCCAACGCCTGTTTTTCCGCCAGAACGATCCCTCTGGTTTCAAGAATCGCCACCTGGGTCTTCTTCCATTCAGTCTCGATATCTTCCAGTTTCTGACGGGAGATGAAGCGGGCGTCAAGGAGACTTCGTGCCCGATTAAAGTGATCCCGCTCATCCCGTTCCCGGCGGATCAGGACCTCCAGTCTTGCCATATCGCGCTTTAACGTCTTGAAAGCTTCAAGATTCTTGCCGGTATTATGCGGACGCTGGTAAGCTTCACCTGTCCGGTCGACCGTCGCAAGCACGTCCCCCATCCGGACCGGATCCCCCTCGTTGACGTTCAATCCGATCAGGCGGCCAGGAAAAGTCGATGACACCAGCGTGATTTTCCCCTGAACATAAGCATCGTCGGAATAAACGTAACGCTCATCCCCGATCCAATGCTCAAGCGCCCACCCCAATGTCGCCAGAAGACCCAGAAGTGGAAGGAAAACCCTCCACGACAAAAGGGATTTCCACCCATACGGGGGCACAACCTCCCCAAATGAATCCCGGTCAGCCATCACAGCCTTTCATGTCAAGAAGTTCCGATCCGAAAAACAACAAGATCCTCCAGACTCCCCGAACCCCCGGCCAAGACAAAAGAAAAGGGACAATGCGTGCGCCGGATTGCCCCCTCACCGATCGCCGCACGGACAAATCGGATCAGGAGTCATCATCTCTCCCCATCTCGTCTGGAAGAGCAATTCCGGCGAACTCCATCGCCCCTCGAATAAAGCCCGGGAAATTTCTGGACACTCCCAAGACTTTCGTGATTCTACATAATGCATTCCATGGTGGTCAATATTTTCTGGATTTCTTCTCCTTCCATGGCTGATCCCTCATCCGGGAATCAGCACCAGACAACCAATAAAACGGCCATATCTTCACGTTTTTCTATTTTCATTACCGTTCCGGAGATTCTCTTTACGAAAGCAAAAACAATCCATAAAAAAATCATTGGTTTTCTTGATTTCCGTCACAATTCGGCGTAGGTTTTCTGCGCAGGGTCGATTCATGTCTGCTTGACTGACACAGCGAAGATCTTAAGAAACGACCCCTACACTGATCCGCACAAACATAAAAGTGGCTGAGCATGGCATTTCTCCCCGTTTCAGGAATCTCCCATCCCTTCAACTGGTCTGTCATTCAACAAAAACGTTTTCTGCTTATCCTCATCTTGCCGATTGCCGCCGTCTCCTTCTTCAGCGGATATCTTTTTCTCTACAAGAGTCCCCATCTCGCACAGAAAATCTCCCAGATCTCGCTCATCAATGCGGATCTTCAAGGGTTTGATACAGACATTCATTTCGTTCAGGAAACTTCCTTCGGCTCAAGAGACTCTTACCTTTTTTCACCGGCCTTCCTCCGGAAAAAGACCGGATACCTCCTCCAGGCGCAGGCCCTTCTTCTCGATATCCGCTCTCGTTCGGAATGGCTCTCCGATGCCCAGAGAAAAACACTTGAAAAAATGAGCAATACCCTGGAAAGACTGGTCCCCGAGTTTCGTTCCGGGAAAGGGCATTTCCGGTCGAATCAAGAACGATTCTCCAACCTCTTGAAGGACTCTCTTCTCCTGCTCAAAAGTCTTGAGATCCAGACAACATCGACACTGGAAGAGATCCGGAAAACCAGCCGGACCATCCTGACGCTCCAGATCTCCGTATTCCTCCTGTTTGTCCTGATGACTGCAATCCTGCTTGTCTGGCTGAACGGGTACAGGAGAAGCCTGAGAAAGATGGCCATCTATGAAGCACTGAACGTATCAACGGAAGGAATCGTTTTTCTCCCGATCACCCTGGAGACATTCCAGACCGCCAACAAGGGCTTTGAGGAACTTTCCGGCTACGATGCGCAGGAACTCACCGCGATCTCCCCTCACCGGATCCTCCCCGCCCCGGGAAACCTCGATCTGAAACAGAAAATTGCCGATCTTCAGAACCATCAGATCCGATCCATAGAGTACGAGACCGAGATCTTCCGAAAAGACACCACCGTCCTTCCGGTCCGTGTCCGCATGGAAATGAGTCTTTTTGAGGGTCGTCCTCAGATCGTGGCATCCATTGAAGACCAGTCCCGACAGAAGTTCCTGCAGGACCAGCTGAAA
>DAIEST010000079.1 GCA_027346125.1 Leptospirillum sp.
ATGGGCGATCGCGATCGTAATCCCTCTCTCGCGCTCTTCCGGTGCCTTGTCGATCTCGTCGTATGCCAGAAACTCAGCCATCTTATTTGCTGCAAGAACCCGCGTGATCGCCGCAGTCAAGGTCGTCTTCCCGTGATCCACATGCCCGATCGTCCCGATGTTCAGATGCGGCTTCGTTCTCTCAAATTTCGCTTTGGACATTCATTCCTCCATAAAACCATGAAGAGTTGAAAAGTACGCGGCAACGCATTCCCGGCACGCCAGCAACTAGCAGGACTCAGCATCAAACAACCTGTGGAGCCCTTGACCGGGATTGAACCGGTGACCTCATCCTTACCAAGGATGTGCTCTGCCAACTGAGCTACAAGGGCATGCCCCGAAAACCGGGCTAAATCTGGAGCGGGAAACGGGATTCGAACCCGCGACATCCAGCTTGGAAGGCTGGCGCTCTACCGCTGAGCTATTCCCGCACAAATATTGGTGGGGAGGGGAGGATTCGAACCTCCGAAGCCGTCTGGCGACAGATTTACAGTCTGTTCCCTTTGTCCACTCGGGAACCTCCCCATAATCGGGAACACTAACGCTCCAGTGTTCTTCGCATACCAAAACGAATCAGGGGTCCCGATATTGAACATGCACTTTTAAGCCCAAAAACAAAAGGGAATTATATTCTCAGACACACCCCTTGTCAACAAACCTTTGAAAATCCAGGTTCATCACTCTCGCGATTCTATTGCTCCATGAATCTTCTTCATGCCCGACAGAAAAAAGGAGAGCGATTTCTGCGTCTCAGGGTCTCCCAGAAGACGAATCACTCCTAAAAATCCAGGAGATTCCATTGTCGGAGACGGAATCGATCTGATAATATTCGCAACATTTTCTTGCCAGGACACAGTCTGCTCCGCAAGCAACATGATTCTTTCCACAAGAGAATCTGTCAGCAGCCGGCGTACCGCAGAAAATGCCCCAACCAGTTCCGGCAACGACTCCAAACCGCCCGCGCTTTTCATTTTTGACGCAATTTCAATCAAATCTTCTATTGGAAGCTGATTCATCCGGTCAAGAAGATCTGTTGTTTTTTCAGCTTGTACCGCAACGCGTTCTATCAGTGTATCCACGCCAAGATTCTGGACCGCTTTCAGCGCTGTCCCCACCTCGACAAGAGATGAGAACGCTCCTGTCTTTTCTCCCGCATCAAGCACATCAACCAACCGTGTCAGGATCGGGGCACTCTTTTCTAGCCTCTCGATCAGCAGAAGCGTTTCAGGCCGCATCAGATGGTCCAGCACCGTGGCCGTCTTCTCAAGAGTTTCCGCCATACGCTCTACCAAAGAATTTGTCTGTATATCCCAGAGAGCCTTGGATGCTATATGAAATTCCTGAATCACATCCAACCGGGACAAAATTTCAGACAGCATCTTTTCAACAGACGGCTCGCTGATCTTGTTTAGCAAGTCGTTGGGTCTGGATTCCAGTGCCATCGATCAGCTCCCTTTTAAAGAATGCCGCGAGCGGTCAACCAATACAGTCGGTTATAGGAAAGCTTCATCCAATGCACCGATGATGTCGGAGGCGGAGGCGAAGGAGGATTGGTATAATTGAACGAGATATAAGTGGCCTGATTCTTTCCTGTCTCAATAAAGCAAAAGACCTTCCCGTCATACAAACGTGATGGCTTCTCCCCGTTTACGACAGAGATGACATTCTCAACCAGAATATCCGCAGAAAAATGGGCAGTGGAGCCAGCTTTTGAGATCGGGAGGTTTGTCGTATCCCCAACAACAAAAACATGATCCTGACCTTCCATCTGCAGTGTCTGCTTGTTTGTCGGAATCCATCCCCCCTCACCCAATCCATTATCCGTAATGACCTTGGCTCCCCGATGCGGAGGGATCGAAATCAAGAGATCATAGGAGACTTGAGAACCTTCAAGGCTATGCAACACTTTCTTTTCGGTATCAACTTCCTTCATATTGAAAAATGTTTCTGAGAGAATACCCCTCTCCGCAAACACCGGACCGGCCCATTGAGCAACAGCCGGAATCGTATGGAGTGCACCAACCGGATAGGTATAAAAGATTTCCGATTTATCCCGGATTCCCCGATGACGGAGATAATCGTCCAGCATCAATGTCACTTCCAATGGGGCGACGGGGCACTTGTGCGGGACACCCATGGCAATCACAATCTTCCCGCCCTGAAAATCTCTCAGTGCGTTTCGAAGCTTCAGCGCACCTTCTTCAGTGTAGAACCAGTGTCCACCCTCCTGAAGACCTGGAATCAGGTCAGGCCGCGGAACGGATCCCGTTGCCAGCACAAGCACATCAAATGGATATTCCTTCTTTGTGGTTGAGACAAGCTTTTTCCCAGGAATGTCGACTTTCTCGATCGGATCCACAAAAAACTGTACCAACGGGTCCAGGATGGATTTCTGGGGTCTCTTGATCTCCTCAGGACGAACCAGATCAAAAGGAAGATAAAGCCAACCAGGCTGATAAGTATGAGTATCCGTATTCCCAACCAGCGTCAGCGATACGGTCCCAGACCTCAATTCTCCCGGGATTTTGCGCGCAATCTGGTTGGCCACAATCGTACCCGCAACGCCACTCCCGAGAATAACGATCCGCTTACCCATCAAAGCCTCCTTGACTTTTATCGGTTTACCATCAGGAACCCAGAAAACCCTTGGTAATCATTCAAAAATAAGCTACTCTGAAAACGGATTTTACCCCTTTCCACTCCTTATTTCATGAAAAAACGGCAAACAAAACCCTGAAGGGATCAAGACTGGGCGGAACTGGTGCGAGAGGCGGGATTTGAACCCGCACGGAGTCTCCCCCGCCAGATCC
Organism: Leptospirillum sp.; assembly: GCA_027346125.1. GTDB lineage: Bacteria > Nitrospirota > Leptospirillia > Leptospirillales > Leptospirillaceae > JAJYGC01. Next base: position 2,850 of record DAIEST010000079.1, read on the forward strand.
TAAGTCTGGTGCGTCTGCCATTTCGCCACTCTCGCACAACACCAAGTGGTGCATTCTAACCAAAAAGAAGGATAAAATCATTCTGGATCGGAAAGCCATTTTTGGCTCACTCATCCCCTCTTCGGTTCTTCTCGCTTCAGATGGACTGCTTGTTGCTCGCCCGATCGATCTGCTAACGCCCCTTCTCCAGTTCCCGTTTCTGGCGTTCATCCACATATTGGCACTTCTGGTTATTTTTCCGCATATCCTGTTTGCTGAAGCTACCCAGTCATCAAAAGGACGAATTGCAGGCATACTGATCATCTCCGGAGGAATCACGTTGGTCCTGGGCTTCCTTATCGTCCCAAGAACGCTGATTTCAGCTGAGTCAGGCCTTATGCTCACCCTGGGGTTCTGGCTATTGAAAGAAGCGCTTGTCCAACAAAATCCGAAAGTCTTTTCCCCGATCCGATACAGCTTCCAGGGGCTGCTCCTGACAGGTCTGACCGGCATCATCCTTGGTCTGACCCTTGCCCGCCCAACAATCGATCCGATCCCCTTCCGCGGGATAGAGATCCATTCATTGATGGGCCTCGCTTTTACCCTCAGCACATTGCAGCTGATCTTGCCCCATGGAAGACAGCAACCCGATCGCCCAGAAGGGCCGATACCTGCTCTTTTGTACACTTCCGGCATTCTGGTTCTGTTCAGCATTCCCGTCATTGGCCGAGGATGGCATGCTCCTCTGATCGCACTTGTCCTTCTGTTCACAGGCCTATTCATAGGCTTGAAGGGAGTTCACTCTGAGCGATCCGGAAAATCGGCACTCTGGATGATCGGAGGAGCCATAGTCGTTCTTTCGACACTGTCATGGAATTCAATTTCAGGAGTATCGCTTCCTTTTTTCCTGCTGGCATGGCTTTACGCCCTGAGTAGCCCGATCTTTCCCGGAAAGCTGGAACAACTCTCAGGAAACCTTGGATTTCTGATAATCCTCGTCGGGCTCTGGAAGAGAAGCCTCCAGATGGTTGGCGCCGGCGTCGGGCTTCACCTTATCGCTTTCACAGCGATTCTCTTCCACATTTATCAGAACAGAGGGGATCAGATCCTCAATCGACCACCCTCCAGGGATATCTCGGGATCTTCCGGAACAGACTCTTCCCAGACTTCAAGATCGTAAGGGTGAGCACGGAGGACCTTGCAAGGCACAATCTCTCCAGGAGCAGCCTGTCCGCTTAAAACAAGAACTTCTCCGTCAATCCCGTCCGGCGCCATTGCTGGTGTTCTGCCAGAAAGAATGAGAGGAGACTGTTCAGACGGTCCTTCGATCAGCACC
>DAIEST010000089.1 GCA_027346125.1 Leptospirillum sp.
GCGAGCCCGATCTCCCGGAGCGCCATGGCATACCGCGTAAGGGAATCCATGACAAAAAGGACCTTCTTTCCTTTCTGCCGGAAATACTCCGCCACGCTCATGGCAAACAGGGCCCCCCTCACACGGAGAAGCGGAGGCTGATCCCCCGTGGAAACGACCACCACAGAACGGGACAGGCCTTCGGGACCCAGATCCCGTTCCAGAAAATCCCGGACTTCGCGACCCCTCTCCCCGATCAGTGCGATGACACTGACATCGACGTCCGCCTCCCGGGCCATCATGCCGAGAAGCGTGCTTTTCCCGACGCCCGCCCCGGCAAACAGCCCGACCTTCTGTCCCTGCCCCAATGTCAGGAGGGCGTTCAGGGAGCGGACCCGGGTATCCAGCGGAAACTGGATACGGCCTCTCTTCATGGGATTGATCGGTTCTCCGTAAAGCGATCGGGGCGTCTCTCCCACCGGATCGGATCCCCCGTCGAGACACTTCCCCATCGGATCCAGAACCCTGCCCAGGAAATGATCGGAGATCCAGGCCAGCGGACGCGTCTCCCGGCGGATCACGCGCATGCCGGGACGCACGCCCCGGAGTTCTCCCAGAGGCATCAGGAGAGAACGGCCTTCCCGGAACCCCACGACTTCCGCCGGAATGGGTGGACGTCCCTCGATCTCGCAGATCTCGCCGATTCCCAGATCCACTCCCCGGACCTCGATCATCAGACCGATTCCCTGAACAACGACACCGGCCTGCTCCGAAGGCTCCCACCGGTCGAGGGACCGCTCCCAGCGACTCAGGAGACGATCGACCTCGGATCCCACGCCTTCCCTGGAAAGTTCCAGAACACTCAAGGAGCACCCCCTTCGCGAAGCCGTTCTTCGAGCTTCCTGAGCGCATCGTAGGGATCGAACGACACCACTTTCTCGCGGACATGAAGACTGATCTGCACACCGGAAAGGGTCGCCGAGGAGACCGGATCGATCTTCCGGCCCCGGAGCTCCTCGAACCAGTCGGGAAGGTGCTGGCGCAGGAAAGCATGCATCTCCGGAGAAAACCACAGCTCCATCTCCTGGCCCCCCGCCCATTCCCGGACGAGCCGTTCCACCAGGGAACGCACCCCTTCGGGACGATCCAGCGTTTCGGCAAGCAGGTGCCCGAGTGCGGCGATCACGATCCCCGACAGGCGATCCAGCCGGTGCTGGATTTCTTCGGAAAGCAGGTCCGGAAGGGCCTCCGACCAGACGGTCAGGGCGGACCGGATCTCCTGGGCGTCGCGGAGCCCCTGTTCCAGACCTTCCGCATGCCCCGCCTTCCGTCCTTCTTCCCGGGCCTTGTCCTCGATGGACCTGAGCCATGCCGCATGGGAAAGACCGTCTTCCTCCAGTTCGCCGGAAATCTCTTCCCGGACCATGGTTCTTCCCGCCTGGCTCACCTTTCCCGAAGGGGTGAACAGATCCCTGAACCCTCCGCTGAATCCCCCTTCGTCGCGCCCGCCACGATCATACGCCATCAGCTATCCTCTCCCGGTATCCGTCAGACAATCTTTTCTCCGCCTCTTCCGGCGATGACCAACTTGCCTTCCCCTTCGAGCCGCCGCACGATCTTGAGAATCTCCGCCTGGGCCGCCTCCACTTCCCGGAGGGGAATCCCCCCCATCGTCTCCATATCTTCCTTGAGCGCCGTCTGGGCCCGGGTGGACATGTTCGACAGAAACTTCTCCTTGATCTGCTCCGACGCCCCTCTGAGCGCCTTGGTGAGCGCATCTCTCGGGATCCCCTGGAGCACCGCCTGAATCCCCCGGTTGTCCACCAGGAGCAGGTCGTCGAAGACAAACATGAGCGACCGGATCTGCTCGGCCAGCGTCTGGTCGTTCTGACTCACGTAATCCAGCACGACTTCCGCGGAAGACCGGTCCATCTCGTTCAAGAGGTTGGCGACCTTCTCGACCCGGCTGGACTCTCCGCTCGACCGGGAGGCCCCCATGATCTGCATCTCGGTCGAAAGAACCTCTTCCAGATCCCGGAGGACCTGGGGATTGATATCGTCGAGCGTCGCCATCCGGAAAACCACATCCGCCCTCAGGAGTTCCGGAAGATATCCCAGGACGGAGGAGGCCTGATTGGGGTTCAGGTAAGAAAGGATCAGCGCCACCGTCTGTGGATGCTCCGACCGGATCAGGTTGGCGATCGCCTTGGGATCCATCCATTTCAGGGACTGGAGACTGCTCCCTTCCTGGTCGTTCATCATCTCGAGGATTTTGTCCGCCTGTTCCTTTCCGAGAGACTTTTCGAGAATGGCCCGCATGTACTTCTCGCCGGTATTCGGCATCCCCCGGGTCACCTTGTAGAGAAGGGAGAACTCGTCCATGACCGAGTCCACCTCCTCCGGCTGGATATCCCCCATCTGCGCGATCAGGTTGCTGATGATCGCAACTTCCTTCGGCTCAAGGTTCTTCAGGATCTCGGCGGCCGCATCCGGCCCGACCGTGGCGATGAAAATGGCCGCTTTCTCAAGACCCGTCAGTTTCCTCTTGGACACAGACACTCCTCCGTACTACTTCTCCTTGAGCCAGCTCCGGACCACCGTCGCAGCCTGTCCGGGATCCTCCTGCGTCATGCGGGCGACTTCCTCCCGGGAAGAACGCACCGGTTCCATCACATCCGCCGCCGCGGCAGGCCCCTCGGCCATCAGGGGAGCCGGAATCTCCGGCTTCCATTGCACCATGGCCTTCAAAAGCGGTCTCAGCACGAGAAGACTGAAGACCATCAGCAGAAGACCTCCCAGGAAGATCTCCAGCAATGGAACAAACGGGGCGATCTTTTCCTGGAAGCTCTGGTCGAGATTCTTCTGGGCCCTGGGAGTGTTGCCGGCGAACGGAACGGAGAGCACCACCACCTGATCCCCCCTCTTCGGATCATACCCGATCGCGTTCTGCACGATCCGGGTAAAATCCTGGATCTCACTGGAAGACCGGGGCTGCATGACCGTTTTCGTCCCGTTTTTGCCCTTGAGGGTCATCGGCACCGCATTGACCAGAACCGAAACCGAAATCCGGCGAACCGTCCCCACCGGTTCCGTCACATGCTGGTCGGTCCGGCTGACATGATAATGGGCGATCTGTTTTTTCTTGGAGAAACGGGTCTCGGCGTTATTCTTCGGCCCCAGGGGAGGAGCGGCCACCTTTCCGTTGGCCCCGGGAACATTGGACAGCATGCCGGGAACGCCGATCGGAAGGATCCTGTTGCCTTCGGACTTCTCCCGGATCTGCTCCCGATCCTTCAGGACCCGCCCGTTGGGATCGTAAGTCCGGCTGGTTTTCTCCACTTGACGGAAATTCAGTTCCGCGGTGACCCGGACGACGGACTGGTCAGGGCCCAGAACCTTGTCCAGCATGGACTGGAGCTGATGCTGCACCGACCGCTGGACTTCCCTCTGATAGGACAACTGGGCTTCCGTCAGTTCCCCCGGGACAAGCCCCTTGCGCTTTCTGTTCAGGATCTGCCCTTCCGTATCGACGACCGTCACCCGCGAGGAAGCCAGACCCGGTACGGAATTGGCGACAAGATGGACAATTCCGTTGACCTGGGAACGATCCAGCGTCATGCCGGGCTTCATGCGGATCAGTACGGAAGCATGGGCCTGATCGGGCTCCCTCAGGAAAACCGACCGGCGGGGCATGACGATCGAGACCCGGGCCAGCGCGATGGGACTCATCTCCTCGATGGTCCGGTCCAGTTCCGTCTGAAGCGCTTCGAGATACTGGACACGCTGGACGAAATCGGTGGTCGCCAGGGAAGGATGGTTGAACAGGTCGAATCCCGCTCCGTGATGACGGGGCAATCCTTCATCCGCGAGTTCCATCCTGAGCGCATAGACCTGCTGGGACGGAACCCGGATCACGGCACCTTTCTTCTGAACGTCGTAGGGAACGCCCAGCCGGTTCAGACGACCCTGGATCGCGACAGAATCTCCCGGGGACAGATTCGCGAACAGAACGCTCTGATCCGCCCCCTTGCCCATCATCGCAAGAAAGATTCCTCCGACCACCAGACCGGAAAGAACCATCGCGGCAATGATCCTGCGGGAAATCGGCATCTCCGAAAACCGTCCCGAAACACCCTGAAACAACTGCCTGAGACCATCCATCCGTCATACTCCCCGTTTGAACCCCGGATCACCCGGAAGCGGATCCCGAAAGCCCATTACATGGGCATATTCATGACTTCCTGATAGGCGCGGACAATCCTGTCCCGCACCTGCATCATGAGCTGGAAAGAGACATCCGCCTGCGCCATGGCCACCATTGTCTGATGCAGCGTCACTCCGTTCTCTCCGGTCGAAAAATCCTGGATCGCCCGGTCGGCATCCGTCTGGACGGCATTGACCTTTTCGATCGAGTCCTTCAGGACATGAAGGAAGGAGTCCTCCCCGGAGGCGCCGCCCGCCGGAGAATGGACGGAAGTTTCCCCGGACGGCTGGACGCCGTCCGGCGGAAGAATCCCTTTCAGATGAAACGGGATATCAGACATCGGTGTTCCCCATCCCTTTCCCCGTTCCGGAGACAAATCCGGATCCCGGAAATCTAGACATGGATCGTCAGATCCTTCCGTGCCATTTGCTTGGTGTCGTCGAGCGCCGTCAGATTGGATTCGTACGCGCGGGAAGCGTCCATGAGGTTGACCATCTCCTCGAGCTTGCTCACATTCGGTCTCAGCACATACCCCGAACGATCGGCGTCCGGGCTTTCCGGATCGTATACTTTTTTGAGCGGACGGGGATCCTTCACCATTCCCATGACCCGGACCTCTTTCACCGGACTCTCCTTCGGACTGGACAGCACATCGAAAAAAGACTTCCCGGGCCGAACGGCCGCAAAAACCACGTCCCGACGCTCGAAAACCCCGCCGGGATTACCGTGGACAGACTGGCTGTTCGCAAGATTTCCGGCCAGGACATTCATGCGGACCCGCTCGGCTTCCATTCCGCCCGCCGCAATCCGCATCGCACCCGCAAAGCTCATGGCCTATCTCCCTTCGCCCCGGATGGCATCTCCCATCATCCGGTACTTCCAGGCGACCATCGAGGCCGCCGCGTTGTAGTTCCCCGTGTTCGACGCGATCTTTTCCATTTCCATTTCGATGTTGACCGTATTGAGGTCGTTCCCGACGGTCTCGTCCGTATTGACGGTCAGATCCCCCCGGACTCCATCGAGACGTTCGCGATCGGGCCGTTTCAGGGCTCTCGCGAGCTGTCCCTTGAACGCCAGATCCCGGGCCTGGTAGCCGGGAGTGTCCTGGTTGGCCACATTGGAGACCAGGAGCATATGCCGGCGGCTTCGAAGATCAAGATCGATTTTCAGAAGGTCGGTCGTCCGATCGAACAGATGGATATGTGCCACTTTATTTCCCTCCATTCACCATCGCTGTTCCAAAAGCAATTTCCGATCCAAATCCATAAGTCCATGAAAAAACATTATTTTCAAGAATATGGAGTCATCGGGAAAGCGGAAAAATTTTCCTAGCCTTCCGCCACCATATCGGAATCCGGGCTTCCCATGCCGTATTCGTTCAGCTTGTTCCGAAGGGTTCGGACGCTGATCCCCAGGAGCTTTGCCGCCTGTGTCCTGTTGCCCAGACAGGCGTCGAGGGTGACCCGGATCAATTCCCGCTCGACTTCCCACACCGATTGTCCGGCCCGGAGACACACGCCGGCGGAAGAACTCTCTCCGGAGAAGAACGGGTCCGGAGCATCCCCGACGGGATGCCCCCATTGACCGGCATCCTCTCCTCCTCCGTCGAGAAGACTCGAAAGGTGCTCCGGCCGGATCTCGCCCCCTCCTGCCAAAAACGACGCATGGACAATGACATTTTCGAGTTCCCGGATATTGCCGGGAAAGGCCGCCCGCTCAAGACAGGCCATGGCACCGGGTGTCAGTTCCCCGACATGGAGCTGTTCCTGGCTGAACTTTTCCTTGAAATAACGGGAGAGAAGGACGATATCGTCCGGCCGCTTCCGGAGGGGAGGCACTGTCACCGGAAAGACCCGGAGGCGATAATAGAGATCCTCCCGGAATTCCCCCTTGCGGACCATTTCCTTCATGTTCCGGTTGGTCGTGGCAATGATGCGAAGATCCACCGGAATCGGCCTCACGCCTCCGACCCGGTCCACCTCCCGTTCCTGGATGACCCGAAGGAGTTTGGCCTGAAGAGACAGGTCCATCTCTCCGATCTCGTCCAAAAGAAGCGTTCCGGTATGGGCGAGTTCGAACTTTCCGATCTTGCGGGCAAGCGCTCCCGAAAAAGCGCCCTTTTCATAACCGAACAGTTCGGACTCCAGAAGGTTTTCCGGAAGCGCCGCACAATTGACCGCGACAAAAGGACGGTGGGACCGGGGAGACCGTTCATGAATGAAACGGGCCAGGAGTTCCTTCCCCGTTCCGCTTTCCCCTTCGATCAGGACCGTCGCCGGAGTCTGGGCGACGCCTTCCAGCATTTTCAGGATCCCCACCATCCCCGGATCCCTCGTCAGAATGGGACGCGAGATCTTCTCCCAGCTCGGACGCCCGGGTGAAGCGGCTTTTGAACCGGACGGCCGGGCCAGCCTTTTCTTCAGATCTTCTGCCGAAAAAGGCTTCATCATGAAGTCGACCGCACCCTGTCGCATCGCGTCTACGGCCTGCGGCACCGTTCCGAAAGCCGTCATCAAAATGACGCGGGTTTCGGGACTGATCTGTTTCAGGGATGCCAGGAGCGACCACCCGTCCATCTCCGGCATGCGCAAATCGCTGATCACCCAATGATAAGGGCCTTCCAGGCGAACCCGGTTCAGCGCTTCCTGGCCGTTCTGGGCCAGATCCACCCGAAAACCGTCCTGTGTCAGGCTTTCTTTCAGGGCCAGAGCCATCTCGTGCTCATCGTCCACGACAAGGACATTCGACTGCATGGTGCTCACCCCGACACCTCCACTGATTCTCCGGACCTGTTTTGCGACTCTTTTCCGCACGGATCCCCCGGAATTCTCAACCGGAACTCCGTTTCTCCCGGACGGGAACTGACATTGAGCGAACCGCCATGGGCTTCCGCAATATTGTGCACAATGGACAGCCCCAACCCCGTCCCCTTCGGCTTTGTCGAAAAAAACGGGTTGAAGATCCGGTCCCTCATGCTCTCCGGAATTCCGGATCCATTGTCCCGGACGCAAAAAACGACATCCCCTCCGGGAACCAGAGAAGCCTCGAGATGCACCTCTCCCCCCGAACATCCTTCAAGAACCTGGAACGCATTGACGGCAAGATTGAACAGCGCATGGTACAGAAGCCCTTCGTCCGCCTCGATCACCCGGTCTTCCGGAACGGACACCTTCCATGCGACCCTCGGCGCTCCCGCCTGGGAGCGCATGTCCGGGATCCGGGCAAAATCGGCCTGGGCCCGCATCAGGAAATCCGCCAGGGAAAACGGCGCCGGAACCGTTTCCGGAGGGCGCGTGTAATAGAGAAGGTTGCCGATCAGCCGGTCGAGCCGGGAGACCTGGACCCTCATATACCCGACCCACTCCGCAAGACGGCTGCCGGCAGGGGCTTCCCGTTCGGCGAGCGAGGCAAAAATCTCGAGGCTTCCCAGAGGATTCCTGAGTTCGTGGGCAATAGTCGCAACCATCTCTCCCATTTCCTTCAGCCTCCGGTCGCGGGACACCTCCTCCTCCATTTCCCTGACCCGCGTCCGGTCGGTCAGGATCAGGACGTGGCCGGCCGGACGCTTTTCCCGGTCCCGCACCACCGAATGGGTCACGATCAGAGAACGTTCTTTCCAGTGGACCGGAACCGGAGCGTCCGACTGGGGAGGAGGCCAGACCCCCCAGCGGGACAGAACCGCCAGGGTCTCCTCTTCGGAAGAACCGACCCATTCTCCGACGAGCGGATTGGTCCAGAGGATCCGTCCTCCGGGAGTCAGGACCAGCACCCCGGTCGAAAGACTTTTCAGGAGCGCGTCCAGGAATTGCCCCTGGCTGTCCAGCGCCTGATCCTTTTCCCGGATGACCCGGGACAACTCCGAGATCCGCTCTTCCAGTCCCTGGTAAGTATTGACCAGCTTGTCCGAGGCTTCCCTGAAAAACTCGAACGCCTCGGACAACGCGTTCACATCCTTGACGCCCGTTCCCGTCGGGAACTGGACCGCACCCGTCCGTTTTCCTGTGTCAGAACCCACGGTCATGCACCTCCCCTGCCAGTTTGATCCCCCTTGCCCGCTGGCGGGCAACCTCTGCAAGAGGGGATGGAGACTTGCTTCTGGAAGCCTGGAGAAACCACCGGTAGGCTTCCTCCGGATGCCCCATCGTCTCCGCCATGTTTCCCAGCTGATAACTGACCCATCCCGCCCGGGGATCCGCCGGATCCGTGTCGACGAATGCCGTCCAGATCCGTCTGGAGCGATCGACATGATGGAGTTCGCGCTCCATCTTTCCCCAATCGTACAGAAGGGTCAGCAGGGCTTTGCGATCCCGGGGATCCCGCGAACCGTCCAGAAAGCTCCGTGCCCGGACGGCCGTTTCAAGGGCTTTCTGATATTCCCCCCGGGCGGATTCGATCTCGAAAAGCCGCGCGAGGCTTCTTCCGGACGACTCGTCCTCCGGAAACAGCGAGAGCCTGGTCTCCAGAAAGGAAGTCTCCCGGCCGGTTCGCCCCATCCTGCGGGCAAGCCTGGCCATTCTCCCCAGCCAGACCGGCTTCTCCGCGGAATCCGCCGGAAGAACCGCCAGCAGATCGAGTCCGGTTCTGTAGGCATCGTCCGGTTTCCTGCGAACGAGCGCCAATCGGAACAGATCCCCCAGAACCCCGGCGCGGTCGCGGAGAGCGGCCACCGACAGCGCCTTCCGATACCAGCGTTCGGCCGCTTCCGGACGATTCAGCTGTTCCTGCGCCTTCCCGATCAGGACAAACACACGGGACGACTTCCGGATCGACTCTTCCTCAAAAGCGGTAGGTCTTGAATCCGTCAGCGACGGCATCAGGGCATATCCGTAGGATCGCGCGATCCGAAGCACTTTCTGCGGATGGCGGGAACGGCTTTCCGACAGGATCCAGCCATACACGAGCCCGGTTTCAAGACCGGAAACCCGTCGTCCGAGAGGGGATTCCGGCTCGACAAGGGAGGAAATCCGGTGCAGTTTCCTGAGAGCCTGCGACCACTGGTTCCGTTCGGCCAGCAGCGGAACGATCAGGGAAAGAGCCATCACGCGCGACCGTCGGGAGCCCCGCTGGAGATTCACACCCTCAAGGCGGTCGATCATCCGGTCCAGATCGCTTTTCCGGTGGGGCTTCACCGGGCTGCTGTTCAGGAGAGATCGCCCGTTGGCGGATTCGGCAAGCTTCAGGCGGGCCCGGATGGACCAGTCCGATTCCGGAGACTCGTGGATCAGTTCTCTCAGCCGGGCGTCCATACTTCTCCTGCGGCCCAGACGTCCCGCGAGAAGAGCCATCCGGTACCGGGCTTCCGGAACATGGGGACTCTCCGGATCGAAACGGAGAAAATTCCGGTAAAGGGCGAACGCTCTGCGGTTGTGTCCCGCCCGATCGGCATAGCGCCCCAGAAGAAGAAGGAGAGAGGGATGTTTGTAAGGGTAATTTCCGTCCAGGGAAAGCGCTTCGCTCAAAAGAGAGCCCGTTTCTTCCATCTGCCCCAGATCCAGCAAAACGCGGGCTTTTTCGTAATCGAGGGAGATCCGTTGCCGGAGCGCGACGGAGGACTGGGGGTTCAGCCGGGACAAAAGGCGATCCAGGATCTGTCGGGAGGCATCCAGATGCTTTTCCCGCCTGAGGATCTCTGCCAGCAAAAGGTGGCTGTCGAACGCCCGCGGACCGTCCGGGGCTTCTCCCAGACCCATCTCGAGATATCCTTTGGCCTCCGGATAGAATCCGCGCCTGAACATGATCCGGCCCATCCGGTAGCCTGCCCGTCCACGGTCCCATTTGGCCGGCAAAGCGTAATGGGCTTTCCAGCAAAGCCGGATCGCTTCGCGCCAGAACCGGTTCCGCTCCTGGCGCGTCAGTCCGGGACGTACCGCCATACGCCCGGAAATCCGTCCCAGGAGAAGATAGGAGGGGCCCGTCAGTACCGAATCCGGATGCGACTTGAGGAGGCCATCGAGTTCCCGTGTCGCCCTCTTCCAGTCCTTCCCGGCAAAAAATCGTTCCGCTTTCCCGTACATCAGGGCATCCTCCCCGATCATCCCGGGGGAAATCGAACGAACCGCTCCGGAGACAGGAGAGGGAGAGTCCGCCGGATAGGCCCGGACGCAATGAAAGAAAAAGGCCAGAAACAAAAAAAGGGCTCCCGGCGCAACGGTTTTCCATGCGCTCGACCGGACCCTTTCCCTGTTCCCGGAATCGGACGGAACCACTCGGACTCTCCCCGACAGAGGTGTTCTGACAACTCCCATGACTCCATGAGAATGCGGTCGCAACAGACTACGGCATCTCCGAAGCAAACCGTTTGCCAGAAGCCGGGAATCGTTTCAGTTCATGGATCCGGACAGGAGAGAAAGCCGCAGGAGGACAGTGGAATGTCATGAATATGACACAGGAAGCAGGAGGAGGATCTAGGTGTCGCCTTCAACCGTTTCGACAAATCTCTTCAGCTTCTCGATCAGGGTCGTCCGGTTGATTCCGAGAAAGGCGGAAGCCCGGGTCTTGTTTCCCCCGAACCGGGAGAGCGCCTTTTCGATCAATTCCCGCTCAAGATTCAGGAGATATCCCGGAAGATCGATTCCCTTCCCGTCCATGGAGGGAAGAGAGCCCGGCAACGAAAAAACGTCGCCCGGCGTTTCGGCAGGAGTGGCCGAAGGGCCGGGAAACCCGCCGGCAGACCGCGACAGGACCTTTTCGGGAAGATCCTCCCGATGCACGGACTCTCCGGATTTCAGCACCAGAAACCGTTCCACCAGATTCTCGAGTTCCCGGATATTGCCGGGCCAGGCGTAACGGCTCAGGGCATCCATCGCGTCGGGCAGGAACATGACGGCGTCTCCCCGGCCCTCGTCCACCCAACGGTCCACAAAAAACCGGATCAGGATCGGAAGATCCCCGATACGGTCCCGAAGGGGCGGAATCTCGATGGGAATCACCGAAATCCGGTAGAAGAGATCCTCCCGGAAAACGGACTCCCGGACCATCCGCTCGAGGTTCCGGTGGGTCGCAGCCAGGATCCTGACGTTGGCCTTCCGGGGATGGCTTCCTCCCACGCGTTCATAGACCTTTTCCTGAAGAACCCTGAGCAGCTTGACCTGAAGATTGAGCGGAAGTTCCCCGATCTCGTCGAGAAAGAGTGTCCCTCCCTCGGCGAGTTCGAATCGCCCGGAGCGCTGGCTGGCCGCCCCTGTAAACGCCCCTTTCTCGTGTCCGAACAGTTCGCTTTCGATCAGTCCTTCAGGGATGGCGCCACAGTTGACGGGAATGAACGGCGACCGGACTCTCGGGCTCCGCTCGTGGATCATCCTGGCGATCCGTTCCTTTCCCGTTCCGCTCTCGCCCGTAATGAGGAGGGTCGAGTCGGTCCGGGCCACCCGATCGACCAGGTCCAGAAGACGGAGTATTCTTTGCGACTCTCCGATAAATGCAGTCGCCACTGCTACACGCTCCATTCACGAGGATGATGATCCCTGGCCGGTTTCTGGAGTTCGGCGATCTCGATCAGACGTTCCCACAGGAACTCCGGAGGCACCCTTCGGAGCGACGGATTTCCTTCGACTAACTGTATAAGATCTTCCCTGGAATTGACAACACCCAAAGAATCTGCCTCCCCTTCCGGCCCGATCGCATCGGTCACGGCCCTCGGGTGGTTGTGGGGACATACATCCTGGCAGACATCGCACCCGAACAGCCAGTCCCCCCCCTTCTCGTTCCGGAGAAAAGCGGTGGGAGCGCCGGGCTGTTCCACCGTCAGGTAGGAAAGGCACCGTGGCGCGATCAGCTGGTACGGAGCCCGGAAGGCCGACGTCGGACAGGCGTCAAGACAGCGACGGCAGGATCCGCACGGAGAAAACCCTGAAAACGGGCCTTTCAGCGTGGCAAGGGGAGTTTTCAGCAAAAGGGATCCGATCGTGAAATGGGATCCGAACAGAGGGTTGATCAGGAGAGTGTTCTTGCCGATCGCGCCGAGTCCCGCCTCGGCGGCCAGCGATTTTTCCAGCAGGGACCCGTGATCGGGCTTGACCAGCGGACGGTCTCCCGGGTCGAGACGCTCCCGGATACGGTCCCTGACCCTCCGGAATCTCTCTTCAAAGACCCGGTGATAGTCCGGACCCTGGGCATAGCGCGCCAGACGGACGTCCTGCCCCAGGCCCGTCAGGGGTCTGGCGTTCGAAACGGGCAGGAGGGCGATGACCAGGGAACGGTAGCCGGGATATCCCTCCTCCAGCGAGCGCCGTCTCCGGGCCGTCCGGGACAGATACTCCATCCCGCCATGGTCCCCCCGTTCAAGCCATTCTTCAAAGCGGGGGTAGTCGGGACGGGGATCCGGATCCCCCAGAATCGCCGCAAGGGGAAACTCCGCGAGCGTTTCCCGGAGAACGAAGCGTGCCTTCTCCAGGGAAGAGTCCATCAGCGCCTCCCGGGACACGCCGTTAAAGGACAGATCCGGAACGTTGCCGGATCATCTCCCGGTCGAAGAGAAAGTCCTTCATCAGCCCGATCAGCTCATCTTCCGTCATCTGGAGTTCTTCGACGAGCCGGAACAGACCCTCCTGTCCGACAAGGTTTCCCATATGCCCCATTCCGAACCCCTGGACAACCTGATCCGCGAGGGAAACGATCAGGACGGCCGTCCGTTCCATCGCCGGGGCCATGGCCGGATCCTCGTGCCACCGGATCGGCTGACGGATAATGGACGGGAATCTCCATGTAGAAACAAGACGGGCGCCGACTTCCATGTGGTCCAGGCCAAACAGTTCCTTTTCCCATCGACAGTCCGGGGTCTGGATATCCAGATCCCGGCTGGCTTTCCGCATCTGTTCAGGGGCGTACATGTAATAGGGTATCTTTCCGATATCGTGAAGCAGTCCGGCCAGGGCGACCTCCTCCACGAACGGACAACGGATGGCGACGCCGATCTTCCGGCTTGTCATCGAAACGGCCAGGCTGTGCGCCCAAAGGTCGAGCACGCCCGGTTCCCCGCGAATCCGGTCAAAGAGACTGGTCGTCAGGATAATGCCGCGCGACGACGACAGCCCCAGCCGGATCAGGGCTTCCCGAACGCTTCCCACCGTACCGGAATACGGGTAGAACGGAGAGTTTGCCACCTTGAGGAGCCTTGACGCCAATCCCGGATCTTCTTCGATGAAGGAGGAGATCGCCGACAGGGAGATCTCCGGATCGTCCATCTTCTCGAAAAGCCTTCGGGTCGTCGGAGAAATTGCGGGCAGGAGGGAGAGGTCCTCGATCAGCAGGGCAAATTCGTCCGATGAAAACATCCGGGCCTCCTGTGTCAAAGAGAAAGAAGTTCTACCATTGAAGTCCTCCCCAGGGACTCTGTCAACAGAAATTCCAGGTCGTTCTCGTCCAGTGCCAGCCGGTGAAGCGCATCCAGAAAACCCGGCTCGACAAAATCGAATTCGGGAGCGCCGTGTCCAAGGGCGGTTGCCATCCCGTCCGCCACGATCAGGATATGGGTCAGCTCCGGGAATGTCATTTCATGTGGAGGCTGGTGGAGAAAAAGGATCGGTTCGGACAGGATTTTCGGAAGGCCGAAGGCCCGCGCAATCTTGTTTCCGACAAACGAATGGTCTATCCCGAAGACTTCCCGCTCGCGAACCCAGTCGGGAATGGCCCGTTCCGAATCCCCCAACTGGAACTCCTGCTCATAGAATGCGGGATACTCCTCATAGAAAAACACCTTTCCGATATCGTGCAGGAGACCCACCGTCTGGGCCTCCTCTTCCCATGGAACCTTCAGATAGCGGGACAGAACCCTGCAGTTCAGGGAGACGATCTGGCTATGGGTCCAGAGTTCCGGAATCCCGGGGTGTTTCCTGGATCGGTCCAGAAGAACGCTGGCCATCACGATCCCCTTGAGCGTCCGGAAACCCAGAAGGCGCACGGCCTGAAGGACCGAGAGAACCCTCCCGGAGAAACTGGAAGTCAGGGAATTGGCGCTTCTCAGAACCTGGAGGGCCAGTGCGGGATCCCGTTCGATCAGCGCGGCCGTCTTGTGAAAGGACGCCGACACCTCGTCGATGGATTGCAGGACTTCCCGGATAACGGGAGAGGCGGCGGGAAGGGTTTCGTACTTCTTGAGCCTCCTGGAAAAGTCGGCCAGATCCGGAACCCACGGCTTCTCCACTTTTCTCCTCCGTACACGACCGACAGGCTAGGATGGAAGGACACCGTTCTCG
>DAIEST010000115.1 GCA_027346125.1 Leptospirillum sp.
GAGATGCTCGACCGGCTCCGGCGCGATCCGGAAAGCTTGTCCCGAACGGTGGACTGGGCAATCAAGTGGTCCGTTCTGGAAACCTATCGTGACCGGAAGGGCTGGGATCTTTCGGACCAGCGTCTCAAGATGCTGGATTTCCAGTACCACGACCTTCGTCCCGAGAAAGGAATTTTCTCTCTTCTGGAGGCTTCCGGACAGGTGGAGCGGCTGGTGGATCCCATGGAGATAGAAGATGCTCTTGTCCACCCTCCGACGGAGACCCGGGCCTATTTCAGGGGAGAGATGCTCCGGAGGTTCCCGGGGCAGGTCCATGCCGTCAGCTGGAGTTCGGTGGTCATGGATACGGGAGATGCCGCCCTGAAGCGCATCCCCCTTTGGGACCCGTGGAAAGGGACCCAGAAGCGGGTGGGAGCCCTGATCGGAAAGGCCGGAACTGCAAGGGAACTGCTGGATGAGCTGGTTCCTTTCCGGCCGGAATCGGACCAAACGACCGAGAGGTGAAAGATGGCTGCACAGGAAAGCGAGACACGGAAGAGTTCCAGTTCTTCATCGTCCGAGCCGGAAACGGAGACGGCGGGAGTTTCCCCGGCCGTTTCGGAAAAGGCCGGGCGACTCAAGGAAGAAGCCGATCAGCTGGTGGATCGCATCGATGAGGTGCTGGAGGAAAATGCCGAGAGTTTTGTGAAGGCGTTCATTCAAAAAGGTGGCGAATAGCCCCGGAGGAGTGCTCTTGAGTCCGATGAGGGAGGGATCCCTGTGGTGGGGGGGATCGTCGTTTGTAGAGCTTCTTCGGCATGTCCGCATGTCTTCGGGAGAGCCGGGGATTCTGTCCGGGATGGGGGGCGGGAACTCTCCGGTTCCTTCCGGGGGAAACTCACTGGAAGGCATTCCGGTCTGGCATGGCACGACCGTCCTGGCCCTCCGGACCGCTTCCGGCGTCATCATGGCGGCGGATCGTCAGGCTTCCGAGGGATACCAGGTGGCGGACAGGGCGATCCATAAAATCTTTCCGGTCGATCGGGGTTCGGCCGTCGCCATCGCCGGAGCCGCGGGACCGGCGATCGAGATGGCCCGCCTTTTCCGCGTGGAGATCGAACACTACGAAAAACTGGAGGGGGTTTCCCTCTCTCTTCTGGGAAAATCCAACAAGCTGGGGCAGATGGTCCGGGAACATCTGCCCCTGGCGATGCAGGGGCTGGTCGTGGTGCCGCTGTATGCCGGGTTCGACGACCGTTCCGGAGAAGGGCGAATCTTCAAGTACGATGCGGTCGGGGGGCGCTACGAGGAGGAGGAGTACCATGCGAACGGTTCCGGCGGCCTGTTCGCCAGAAACGTCCTGAAGATGTCCTACCGGCCCGGTCTTGCGGAGGAGGAAGGGGTGCAGATCGCGCTTCGGGCGCTGTATGAAGCCGCGGATGAGGACCTGGGAACAGGAGGGCCCGATTTTGTCCGGGGCATCTACCCGACGGTCTATTCGCTCACCCGGTCGGGCGTTGAAGGGATTCCGACGGATCGGGTTTCCCGGATTCTCCGGGAGATCTCCGATTCACTGAGACGGCGGGAAAAAACATGACGATGCCTTTTTATGTCTCTCCCGAACAGTTTCTGCAGGACAAGGCCGAGTATGCGAAGAAAGGGATCAGCCGGGGACGCTCCATCGCCGTTCTGGAGGTCGTCGAGGGGATCCTGCTGGTGGCGGACAATCCCAGCCATGCTTTGCATAAAATATCGGAAATCTACGACCGGGTGGCCTTTGCGGGGGTCGGCAAGTATAGCGAGTTCGAAAATCTCCGGAAGTCCGGAATCCGCTATGCCGATCTGAAAGGCTTCCTCTACAGCCGGGAGGACGTGACCGGGAGATCGCTGGCCAACGCCTACTCCGAGCTTCTCGGGAACTCGTTCAGCCAGGAGATGAAACCCATGGAAGTGGAGATCATCCTGGCCGATCTGGGATCCGGTGAGCGTTCCAACGAGATCTACCGGATTTCTTTTGACGGTTCGATCTTTGACGAATCGCTCGTCAGCGTGGTGGGCGGCCGGTCGGAACAACTGAAAGCCTTTCTCAGGGAACGGGTCCGGCCGGGGGTGACGATGTCCGAAGGTCTGGGACTGGTCCGTGCCGGGTTTCTCGCCCAGAACGAGAATGGACATTCCGTCGAGAACATGGAAGCGGCGCTTCTTGAAAGGGCCGGTAACGGCCGGTGCTTCCGGCGACTTTCGTCGGCCGAGATTGCAGGATTCCTCTCCGAAGGGGAGGGTGGAGGGTTGGCTCATGGTACGTCGGATCTTCGGTCTTGAGAGCGAATACGGATTTGTATTCTGCAACAAGAGCCAGAAAGCCTACCCGCCGGAGCGCGCCCTGGAGTTCCTGTTCCAGGGCATCCTGATGAATTCGTGGTCGCGGGATGCCTTTCTCCCGAACGGAGCCCGGGTCTATCAGGATACCGGAAGCCATCCGGAGTATTCGACGCCGGAATGCGATCGCGTCAGGGACGTGGTGGCGCATGACAAGGCCGGCGAGCGGATCCTCTCCCGCGCGGTGGATTTTGCCTTCGATCATCTGCACGAAGAGGGGGTGGACGGCTCCCTCTTCGTCCTCAAGAACAATACCGACGCGGCCGGAAATTCCTACGGATGCCACGAGAACTACCTGATTGACCGGAACGTGACCTTCTGGAGGCTTTCCCGGACGCTGATCCCGTTCTTCGTCACCCGCCAGGTTTATGCCGGGGCGGGGGGACTCGTTCCGGACGGGGAAGGGAAGGTCATGTTCGCCCTGTCTCCCCGGGCGCTCCACATCCGGGAAAAGATCTCCTGTTCCACGACCTCCTCGCGTCCGATCATCAATACCCGGGACGAGCCCCATGCCGACCCCCAGAAATACCGGAGACTGCATATTATCGTGGGCGATTCCAACATGAGCGAGATCAGCAATTATCTGAAGATCGGCGCTACGGCGCTCGTTCTTCAGGTGATCGAGGAAGGCGGACTCCACGACCGGATGTCCCTGGAGGATCCCATTCGCGCCATCCGGGAGATTTCGCTGGATCCCGGCCTGACGCGCAAGATCCGTCTGGAAGGGGGGAGGGAGATGACGGCCGTCGAGATCCAGTGGGAGTATCTGGAAACTGTCCGGGCGTTTCTGGAGCGGGAAGGTCCGATTCCCCCCGCTTCGGAAGAGGTGCTCTCCCTGTGGGAGCGGGTGCTGACGGATCTCGAAAAGGATCCGATGCGGCTGGGTCGTGAGTTCGACTGGTCCATCAAGTACCAGACATTGGAGAACTACCGGGAAACGAAGGGGCTGGACTGGTCCGATCCCGTTCTGTCGATGGTCGACTACCAGTACCATGACGTACACCTGAAGCGCGGCCTGTACAATATCCTTGTTAACGAGGGGCGCGTGGATCGTCTGGTGGGGGAGGACGAAGTCCTGTCGGCAATGGATACGCCCCCTCAGACGACACGGGCCAAGCTGAGAGGGGAACACATCCGCCAGGCGATGAAGGAGCACCGTTCCTTCACGGTGGACTGGACTTACATGAGGCTGAACGATCCGCCCCAGGAAACCGTGCACTGGTCGGATCCGTTTCGCAACTGGGAGAACGGACGTACCGAGTGACAGATCCATTCGATCACCGATCCATGAAAAAACTGTTGATCCCCATGTGGATCGCATGGGTTGCCCTGCTCCTTGCCTCCCATGTCATGGAGCCGACCGTCGTTCCGTCGGCCCGCCAGGATCTGGAACCGGGACAGGAAGGCGGATCCGATTTTTCCGGGCCGCATTTTCAGCCCGTGGCGAACAACAATATTCCTCTTCTCCCTGCCCCGCTTCCGTTCAATCCGGCCCCCTCCGTGAATCCCTTCAACCCTTCCGGAGCGGCGGGGCCGCTTGGCCAGTCTTCCGGTGCGTTCCAGCCACAGAGTCCCTCGAACTCCCTGCCGGTTCCGCTGATGCCCGTACCGACGATTGCCCCGGTCCTGGGATTGCCTCCCGGTTCCTTCGCTCCCGCTGCTCCAACTGTTTCACTGGGACTCCTGGGCGGAACGGCCCAACCGGTCGCGCCTGCGCCCGGTGTGTTCGTTTTTCCATTTTCGATGGGGCCTGCAACGCTTCTGAACCAATTCGCCCAGCCGCCGCTCGTCCCATTCGGTCAGGTGGGCGTTCCTCCGCAGGCCTATGTCCCCTCCCTGAATTCCGGGGGACAGAATCCCTTTTCCTTCCAGTGCAATTATTATTTCTTTCCCAATTGCGGCGCAAACGGCGGGCAATCCCAGAACTTCCGGTATTCCACCCGCTGACGCGTGTCCGATCCGGGCATGAACATTTCCGATTGGCAAGCGCGGCATGATGGAGGCAGGCTCGCCGTCCCCGTCAGTGGGTATCCGGTGTGTCCGGGGAACTGCGATACACGGGAATGAGTGCGGCGGTTCCCAGGATGACGGCCATTGTCGCCCCGAGAAATCCTGCCAGAAAATCACCCCGGTCCCACAGGAGGGAAAC
The DNA here is from genome assembly GCA_027346125.1 of Leptospirillum sp. Classification (GTDB taxonomy): domain Bacteria; phylum Nitrospirota; class Leptospirillia; order Leptospirillales; family Leptospirillaceae; genus JAJYGC01. The sequence goes on from DAIEST010000115.1 coordinate 4,508, forward strand.
GGCCGGCTGGAAAAGGATCATCCCGGCCGCCCCCGAGATTTCCCAGGAGGCATAGGCACCCAGACGATTCTCGTGGGAGACGAGCCTCGGGATAAGGGATTTGGGTCCGACGCTCAACAGGACATCCGCAATCCCCCACAGGAGCATGGCCACAAAGTAGAGAGCCATGACCCTCCCGCCGAACCCCATGATCAGAAGTGCTGCAGTCAGGAGTCCCGACCCGAGAAAGGTCAGTTTCCAGGGAGGCAATGAGCCGGGTTGCCTCGAAAGCCAAAGGGCGGCCAGGACATGCGAGATGCTGGCGAAAACGAACCCGAGTCCCATGATGCGGGGAAGACCTGTGGTTTTTCCGAACTGGAACATGAGAAGGGTTGCGGGAAACAGCCCCATCCGGATCAGGAAAGAGCCCAGAAGAAAAGAGCGGAAACGTGGGCGCAGGCGAGGGAAATGGACGGTGTTCGGGGGGCGGACCGGCAGCCCTGGTTCTTCCTGAAGGGGCGTCGCGGCCATTCTTGCGGCGCGTCGGGCGAAGATGAGGCAGACGACGCCGGGAAGAGCGGTTCCCCAGAGCAGATCCCGGATCGGAAGCAGTCCCCAGAGAAGAACAGCGACCATGGGCCCCAGGATGCCTCCCGTCTGGTCCAGCGCCCGGATTTTGGCGAACGCGGATGGAAGCTGTGCCGGAGCGATCTTCCCGGCGAGAAGCGTGTCCCGGGCAGGACCCCGGAGCCCTTTCCCGAACCAGGAAAGCGATTTCAGGACGACCAGGTGCCATGGCTGGAAGGCGGTCGCCATCAGGGGAGTGGCCAACATGCTGAGCGCATAACCGGTCTGGACTTTCTGGCCCAGGGACAGATCCGACCGTTTCCCTTTCCGGACGACCATGCTTCCCAAGATTCTCGCCAGTTCGGAGAATCCTTCGAGAAGGGCCAGGATGACGGCGGTTCCTCCGAGATGAATCAGCCAGAACGGAAGCAGTACGTGGGCCATCTCGTAGGAAAAGTCCGCAAACAGGCTTGTCATCCCGAATTCCCGGGCCAGGGGATGACGGCTTCCGGATTCGGGCGGTCCGCTCACGAGATTCCTCTGGCGGACTGTCGGCTCTTCGCGTAAAGGAAGCTGGCCAGAAGTGCGAGCAGGAGGACCCCTCCCAGGAGCAGATGGACTTTCAGCAGGTGCCAGGGGGATAAAAAGAGCCCGATGGACAAGGAGACGGTCATCTGAAAACTGACGGATCCCCATACGACATCGAATCCAAGCGCTCTTTCCTTTTTCCTGAGCAGGAAAAAAAGCGCCAGCGCTTCGGGCGATTCCGTGGCAAGGGCGGAAAGAGCCATGGACAGGAAGAAGGGGAGGGAAGAATGAAAGGATCTCCCCAGGGCGTTCAGTCCGGACAGAAATATCTCCGGGCCTACGAGGATCAGGACGACGGAAGCGGCGAAGAGCAGGTAGTCTACGGGTTTTGGCGGGCCGTTTCCTGTCCGGGAATTTCGGCCATCGGATCGGTCGGGGATTCGATCAGATAGAATGCCCCCAGGTAGAGTCCGAGCAGAAGGCATCCCGTGAAGAGATGGAGTGGCCGGGAGGAGACGAACCCTGAGGCCAGTGCGATTGCCAGTGCGAAGAAAAGGAGCGGGGTCTCGCGCGCGAGTTGCGTTCTCCTTGTCCTGACCAGCGGCTCCTTCCGTGTCGTCCAGAGATAGGCCGGCCAGAGGACAAGAAGAAGAAAGGCGGGGGCGCCGAGGATGGCCCCTACCCCGATGTTCATCGAGAAATGGTCTGACGGAGAGGCGGCGGGGGCTTGAGGAACGAGAAAGGCGTAGAGGGGAAGGATCGCTTCCGGAAGGGACAGCGAAAGGTTGCCCAGAATGCGGCTTCCCGCCTGACGGTTCCGGAACAGGCGGTGGACGAGACGTTCGGCCGAATGGGAAAAGAGCGCGCTCCCCAGCAGCAGGCATGAAAATCCGGCCAGAATCTTGAGGGAGGTCAGTCCGGTCGGGTTCATGAGATCGAAAGGCAGGGAAATGGCGACCGGATTGTCCGGCTCAAGCGGATGGACAGATCCGGAGAGAGAAGCGTTTTCCGCATCGGAGGGCCTCCATCTGATTGTCCAGGAAAGACGGGACAAGTGTTCGTGCGGAGGTTGTCCAATGGTTTGTTCGTGGAGGCGGCGGCCAGATTCGAACTGGCGCATAAAGGTTTTGCAGACCTCTGCCTTACCACTTGGCTACGCCGCCTTTATGGGGAGTTTGTGTCCCGGGGATTCTATCAGAACGGGTCAGGGCGAGCAACCGGGCTGCCCCATCAGTGGACACGATAGAACCAGCCTGAAATGGAACTGGAGAACCAGAAAATAAAAAAGATCTTGGCAACCGGGTAGTGGAAGCGGGAAACGGATGCGCCCCTGCGTTTGAGAAATCCCAGGATCATGACGATCAGAAACAGGAACAGGGCTCCCTGGGCGGTGATCAGATGAAACCAGTCGAGTGCGGGAGGAACAGGATGGAATTTGATCCGGCCCCTGATCCGTTCGACCTCCATGATGACCGTGCCGGAAATATCGCACCCGAATCCGACAAGAGCGGACAGGATATGACCTCTCCTGATCCGGATGAAGTCCGACGCCTGGTCGGGAGTGATCATCGCCCCGATCCGTTTTCCGATCCGGGATCCATGCTTGCCCACCCGGATGTACCATGCTGTCAGATACCCGGCCAGTGCCATGTAGATCAGGAGAGACATGAAGAAAACATAAGGGTTCATCGGGTATCCGTCGCGTTTTCTGGAGGGAACGGTTAAAATCGATTTTGCCTCTTGGCCTTCCATCCAGTATATTGGATGACTGACTGCGGCTCAACCGAGGAGGCGATGCACCGGAATGAGGGAACAGACGGCCCGATTCATACTGGATCACCTTGCCACCGGCATGTGGGTGTTCCTGATTGTGGTATGGTCTGTCGCCCTGCTGTATCTCCTTCTCCGCAAGAAGAACAAGAATCCTGCCAACAAAAGGCGCCTGTAGCTCAGTCGGATAGAGCGATAGACTTCGAATCTAAAGGTCGGGGGTTCGATTCCCTCCAGGCGCGCCATCTTTATCCGGCAAGTATGGTGCCCCTATCATATCTGACATACTGCCCGAACCTCTCGGGGTTTTTCCGGGTGAGTCGGCCGACGCCCTCTTCCATCGATACGACGGTACGAGACTTCTCTTCGGAGGGTGGGCCAGCACGTCCAACCCAATGAGAAACAGAGAAAACACTTGTGTCGTCCGCAGCCTGGATCCCGATGCCGAAGCCCAGGTGGCACATGGTACACTGGGGGAACACCGAAAGCAGTCGGCAGGCAGTCAATACTGCTACCGGACTGGGGAAAACGAGAAAGACGAAGCCGATCATTAACTGGAGATAACGTTGAAAAAGCGTTCGCATGCCGTCTATGTTCTTGAACTTCTTTCGGCAGGTTGTGTCTTTGCCGCCATTCTGGTGACGCAGGGTCACGCAGAATCCGCCCAGTCGGTTTTGCAGGAGATGGAGTCACGATATGGCACCAGTTCAGGAAGTCCGGCCCCTCAGGGGATCAGCCCCTCTCCGGCTACGCAGCCAAATGCCGAAGTTCCTGCAGGTCAGGGTGCACCTCCTTCGAAAAAGAGTGTCCCGACTGTTCCGGAAGACCGTCCATGGCGCGTGTCAAACTCGTGCAACAAGACGGAAACGCCCCTGACGGTGGATACCAATGTGCGGGCACACCTTTTTTTTAACGGCCGCTATCTGGCCAATACCCCGGCGGTCGTATGTATCCGGAACAAGGCAATCTGGAAAAACGACGGTGCCTTCCTGGTTCGGCTGTCCCTGAAGGGATACTCGGATATTGTGGATACCGTGATCATGGGGACGGACCCGGTAACAAAACACTACATACTGCAAAAGTAGCACAACGGGAAGAGTATGCGGACAGTCCGCGGGAGATCGCGGTCCATGAAATCTTCATTGCAGGCCGCCGTTTCTGCCTGAAAAACCCTCCGTGCCAACTGAGTCCGGCTGGTCTCGAACGCGCGAGGGTTGGAACACGGGGATAGAAACCCAAAATGCTTCAAAAAAGTACATGGCCATCGCGCTGTCTGTCATCAACAGGAACATTCCGTATTCCGTGACAGAGGCGATTCTTCATCAAGTTCGGGTCATTTTTGGGATACCCCGTCTTGATGTGGAATTCATACAGGCCTTCCAGAATGTCGGAGACAATGAAGCGTATATGTCTCCTGGAAGGAGGAAGACCATGGAAACGAGTAATCGCAGGCATGAGATCAAGCGTCTTGAAGAACAACTGATGAC
>DAIEST010000151.1 GCA_027346125.1 Leptospirillum sp.
CAGCTGGTCTAACGGTCGAATTATCGGAAATACAATGGAAGTCTCAAATGGCGGAGAGGGAGGGATTCGAACCCTCGGTGGGGTTTTAGCCCCACATCCGCTTAGCAGGCGGACGCCTTCGACCACTCGGCCACCTCTCCACGTTTTGGAACGGACGCTGGCGGAGGGGGTAGGATTCGAACCCACGGAGCTTTCGCTCTACGGTTTTCAAGACCGCCGCCTTCGTCCACTCGGCCACCCCTCCCGATTCTTCAACAATTCCGCGTAAGAATGTATCATAGGATGGCCCGGATGACAACGAATCCCCGCGTCAATGGCCCACTGCCGGAGCCCGAAGGACGCCTGCCGCGGGATTCTGGGACGGAGAAGAAAGGGGGTTCGGCAAACCGGGCGGCGCGGATCCGTTCTCCGGAGACAGGAGGGGGTTGAAATGCCCTTCGTTTCCGGGCTGGGACTTCAGGGGATGGAGAATGCCCGAAATCCAGGCGATCGCCCGCTTCACCCCCTGATCGTCGGGATCCAGGCTGGCCGCCTGTTTTTCCTCCGACAGTCCTTCTTCGGGAAAGCCCATGTGGGCCAGGGCGACCCCGAGAATCATGTGGGCGGAAGGATCCTCTTTTCTGAGGCGAAGGGCCGTTTCCTCCGCAGCCCGTGCCAACGGCCATTTTCCCAACGACGCGTAGGCCCACCCGATCGATTCCCAGGCCAGTTCGTCCCTGGAATCCAGGGACAATGCCTCCCGTTCGGCGCGAATCTCCTGGCGGAAGTGTCCCGTGTTGCCCAGGGCGATCCCATAACTGACGCGGGCCGGCTCATTTTTGGGATTCAGCACAATGGCCTTTTTCTCCTCCAGGACCGCCCTGGCATTCTGGTCCATCTTCCCATAGGCCAGTCCCAGGAGAAAATGCACCATGGCATAATCCGGGTATGCCCGCTCAAGTTTCACCAGACCGGGAATCGCCTGTTCCGGATGCCCCTCCAGAATCATCCGGGCGGACTCCTTCATGGTCCTGGCAAGGACCGGAGGATCCCCGGGACGGAAAAGAGGATCGGCCTGAACCGGCACAATCCGGTCGTGCAAACCCTGACAAAGGAAAAGGCCGCACACCACCACGAACTGGAAGCAGAACGAAACGATTCGAAAGACCACTGGTCTGATTTTCCTTGCCAAGGGGAGCCCTTTTTGACGATGACGGACACAAACGGCATCCGGGGAAGCGACGACGAACGATGGATGAAGGAAGCCCTGAAGGAAGCCCTCCTTGCCCTTCAGAAGGGGGAGGTGCCCATCGGAGCGGTCCTTGTCCTCGACGGTCAGATCGTCGGCCGGGGTCACAACTGCCGCATCTCCCGGAGCGACCCCACGGCCCATGCCGAAATCGGATGCCTTCGGGACGGCGCGCAAAGACTCCGGAACTACCGGATCCCCCGGGGAACCCTTTATGTGACGGTAGAACCCTGTCTCATGTGTTTCGGAGCCATCATGGAGGCCCGGATCCAGACACTGGTGTTCGGCATCCGGGAGCCCAAATGGGGAGTGGCCGGATCCCTCTACGATCTTCAGAACGATCCCCGATTTCCCCACCGCGTGGACGTCCGGGAAGGAACCCTGAGCCGCCCGATCTCGGAACTGGTCACCCGATTTTTCCGGGAAAAGAGAAAAAACCGGCCGCCATCTGCATGAACCGCCGGATGAACCGATAAACCTGTTTGGCATCACACACCGTACATGCTACTATAGCACTCGTGTTGCGATGTCCAAAATTCTTCTGTACGGAGAGATGGCCGAGAGGCTGAAGGCGGTTGACTCGAAATCAACTCTGGGGGTAACTCCAGCGGGGGTTCAAATCCCTCTCTCTCCGCCACACCCCCTGAGATGGGGAGGGGCCATGACAAACAAGAGGTCGCTTCGGAAAAGACAGGAGTCCGCTGTCGCCGATGCGCTTGCCGACTCGATCGGTGTTTCTGCCCTCTTTATCGGATCCGATTACCGGGTGAAATGGATCTCACCCGAAGCCCGACGCATTCTGGGCCTGAACGTGGATCCCCAGGCCGGCGACGGCGCCTTCTGTCACGATCTTCTGGGCGGCAGGGTCTGCACTTCTGAGTGCAGGGTTTCGGCTTCCTCGTCCGGGCAGGACCAGTCGTCCCCGCATCCCTCGTTCTCCGCCTGCTGCTTCACGCCGAACCATCCGCCCTTCCTCGTCCGGACGGAAGTGATGAAAGGCTCCGGAAAACAGCCCATCGGCCTCCTGAAGAGTTTCCGGGTCATCCCCCCGGAAGAGTCCGGAAAACAGCAGTCTTCCTTTGTCGCAAACGGCGCCTGGGCCGAAGAGCTTCGCTCCCTCATTCCCAGAATCGCCCGCTCGGATCTGCCCATTCTCCTGATCGGAGAAACCGGAACCGGGAAAGAGTGCCTGGCCCGGATGATTCACGAAGAAAGCGACCGGAGTTCGGGCCCTTTCGTGATTCTCGATCTCTCCTTGATCCCCGAAACCCTCATCGAGGACACCCTGTTCGGACACACGAGAGGATCCTTTACGGGGGCCACGCACGAGCAGATCGGAAAACTGCCGCTCGCGGAAGGGGGAACCCTTTTTCTCGACGAGATCCAGAATATTCCCCATACGCTCCAGACAAAGCTTCTCCGTTTTCTGGAAACCGGAACATTCGAGCAGATCGGATCCCGGCAGACCGTCCAGGTCAACACGCGGGTCATTGCCGCGACGAACGAGCCCCCGGAAGAGCTTCTCCGGGAGAGGCGCATCCGCCCCGACCTGTTCTATCGCCTGAACGGTCTTTCTCTCGAAATCCCCCCGCTGAGGGATCGACAGGAAGACATTCCCGTCCTGATCGAACATTTCCGGTCGGAGTGGTCCAAGCGTTCCGGACGGATTCCGCCCCCTTTTTCCCAGGAACTCGTCCACCAGCTCACAACCTATTTCTTTCCGGGGAACATCAGGGAACTCAAGCATATGGTGGAAGCCGCCCTGGCGCTTGCCGATCCCGACAGCAGCCTGCAGTTTGACCATCTTCCCTCCGCGATCAAGAAACAGCTCCGGACCGGAGCTCCGACCGGCTGGACCGGTTCCCTCAATCAGGACACTACCTATAACCTGAAAGAGCGCACTGTCTTCGAATTCGAACGGCAGCGGATCGCCGAGGCCCTGAGACAGTCCGGCGGGCGGATCATCGAAGCCTCGAAGCTTCTGGGGATCAGCCGGGTGACGCTCTGGAGAAAAATGAAACGTCTGGAACTTCCCCACGATCTTCCATCCTGACGTCGCGATTTTCCGGACGACCGATCGGCCGGAAACCGTTTTCCGTGGCTTCCCTGTCCTGTCTCCCCTGTTTTTCCATTCGCCGGGACAGCATCCTGTCCTTGTATTTCGGTCCCGCTCCTTCCTATACTGAAGCCATGTCCGATTCCAGGAACTTCTTTTCTCCGGCAGACCTTCGCTTCGCACTGGAGCGCCTCCCCCCTCCGGATCCGCAGACATCCGGAGAAGAAGATGCGGCAGGCCTGTTGCGTCTTCTCGAAATCGTCGACCACCTTCGCGGCGAAAACGGTTGTCCGTTCGACAGGACACAGACCGTCGACGCCCTTCTGCGCGACCTGAAAGACGAGTTCTACGAACTCTCCGACGCCATCGCATCGGGACAGTCTCTCCAGACTTCCCGCGAGATCGGGGATCTCGTCCTGATTCTCCTGTTCATGAGACGGATCCTCTGGGAAAGCGAACAGATACGGTTTTCGGACATTCTCGATCACGTTTCCGCCAAGATGGTCCGCCGGCACCCCCATGTCTTCCTGGAACCCGACCCGTCCATCGACTCGAAGACCCTCTGGGAACGATGGGAGCAGGAAAAGCGGAAAGAGGAAGAGCATCGGGATCGCAGTTCCATCCTGGACGGCATTCCCCGGAGCATGCCCGCACTGGATGTGGCCTTCAGGCAGGGCCAGAAAGCCGGGCGGGTCGGATTCGACTGGACAGACGAGGACTCCGTCTGGGAGAAGGTGATCGAAGAGGTCGGAGAACTGGCCGAGGCCCGATTCGAAGGCCCCGAGAGACTGGATCACGAAATCGGCGACCTGCTCCTGGCCGTTTCCTCCTATGCCCGCCATGCGGGGATCAGGCCAGAGGAAGCGCTGGAGCGGGCCAACCTGCGATTCGACCGGAGGTTCCGCCATATGGAAATCCGTGCGGCACAGTCCGGACAACCCCTGGCGGCACTCACCCCGGAACAGTGGAATCGTCTCTGGGAGGAGGCGAAGCGTTCGGAACAGGAAAAACAGGAAAAGGACCCCACCCCGTGAAACAGTGGATCAAAGCCGTCGGAACCGGTCCTCACGGATCCCGGGATCTGACCGTCGATGAAGCCCGGAAGGCCGCGGCCGACATTCTCGACGGAAAATCCACCCCCTCCCAGACCGGAGCCCTCCTCCTGGCTATCCGGACCAAGGGCGAGGCGGACACCGAGATGGAAGGCTTTCTGCTGGAAGGCCGTGCCCGCCTCCGGACACAGCCGGTTCCCTTTCCTCCACTGGAAGCCCTGGATATCGGCGACCCCTACGATGGCCACATTCGATCCCCCAGCCTTTCCGTCCCCGCCGCGCTGCTCGCTTCCGGCGCCGGACTTCCGGTTGTCCTCCACGGATACAGCGGTCTTCCCGCAAAATTCGGGGTCGGCCACACCGAACTCTGGGAGGCATTGGGTCTTCCCTGCGTTCCGGTCGGAGACGCCCGTTCCTCTCTCCTGAAAACAGGAATCGTCTGCCTGTCCCAGGAGGTCCTGCTGCCGGAATGGGCAGAGCTGCGGACAATCCGTCAGGAACTGGGTCTTCGCACATTGTTGAACACGGTCGAAAAATGTCTGAACCCGCTGAACGCCAAAACCATGATCGCAGGATATTTTCACGAGCCCCTCGCATCCCGTCTCCACCAGATCCTCCGGAAGACCTACCCCGACCATCGCATTACGCTCGTCGCCGGAGCCGAGGGCGCCGTCGACCTTCATGCCCACCGTCCGACCCGGTACCATCCCCATGACGACAACCCGTCGGGACTGCCCTCGTCCGTTTCCTTGCCGGCGGCATTCCCGCCGTTGCCGGAACTGGATCCCGACCCGAAGGCTCACGCGCGCTTCGTCCGGGACGCGTTGCTCGACAGGAAGCATCCCCACCGGGATCTCGTTCGCCGGATGGCCGCTTTCTTCCTGGTCGCGGCAAACCGCCATCCTTCGATGGAACAGGCCCTCAAGGCCCTTCCCGAAGAACCATCGATCCGCCTGTGATGGACCCTATCCCGTGGACTCGGCCCGAAAACGGGATCTCGGTACACTCACAGGGGGGATCCGAACCGGATCCCCCCTGTGAAAACACGTCCGGAAACCTCTTGCGACGGAGGGAACAAAAATGAGAAGAACCATCCCGGTCGACAAGCTGACGATCGGAATGAAAGTCGTCGGGATGGACAAAAGCTGGCTTGAGACAAGTTTTCTTTCCCATACCTTCACGATCCGATCCGAGCAGGACATCGACCGTCTCAAAAACAACGGGGTCTCGAAGGTCACGGTGGAAGAACCGGAAAGCTCTCCCGTCGAGACCCCGGAAGAGCTTTCCGGCCCTGCCGCTTCCGGGGAAGAGCCGCTCGCCGAAATCCCGGAAATCTCCTCTCCCGGGATACGGGAAGTCAGAACGCTTCAGAAAGAGACGGTTCGCCTTCTTCAGAAGGCGTTTGAACAGAGCCGGCTGAAAAACGCCCTTCCCACCGCAGAACTCAGAAAACACGTCCGGGAAACCGTCTCGACCCTTCTCGAGAACCCTCACGCCATTTCACTGCTCTCCGACATCCACGAGAACGACGACGAAACCTATGTCCATTCCGCCAACACCATGATCCTGGCGGCAGGATTTGCCATCCGGCATCAGATGGAGGAGGGAGACAGTGTCCGGTGGGGGTTGGCCGCGCTGCTTCATGACATCGGAAAAACCCAGATTCCGCAGGAGATCCTGAAAAAGCCGGGCCCGCTGAACACGATCGAATGGGAAGTCATGCATCGCCACCCCCAGCTCGGATTCCAGATCCTCCGGAAAAACGACGATCCCGATGTCCGCGGACTGGCAGCCCAGGTCGCGGTAGAGCATCACGAACGACAGAACGGGACAGGGTATCCGCACAAGCTCGGACTCGATCAGATTCACCCGGTATCCCGCTCCCTGATGGTCCTCGATATCTACGAGGCATTGACGGCAGACCGGGTCTACCGGGAAGGACTCCCCCCCCGTAAAGTCATCCAGTATCTGCTGGAAGGTCACAGGGACAAGGTTGCGATGTCCATCACCCTGGAACTGGCCGCCATGCTGGGAATCTATCCGATCGGAACTTTTGTGGGAACGAACAAGGGGGAAATCGGAATCATCCTGGACTACAGCGATCGGGAAAACCACCGGGGAGACGCAAAGATCCTCTTTCTGTTCGGGCAGGACCGGACGCTATTGGCCAAACCCCAGACCCGGATCGTCTCCGGGCTCGACCCGGAAAAGATCGTCCGGACCTACGACCACCGGGAACTGGGATTTTCTCCCGAACAGGTGGAGATGCTTATGAGCACGGCGCAGAAGATTACTTGACCTTTCGGACCGTCACGTCCCAGAACCCTTCCTTCTTTTCTGTCTGGACGTGTTCCTGCCCCACTTTTCTGAGCCATGCGGGAATATCCTTGACCGACCCCTCGTCCGTCGACAGAACGGACAGCACCGTCCCGACCGGCTTCAGCTGGATCGTCTTGATCAGTTCCATCAGGGGACCGGGACAATACATGCCCCGGGCATCCACCACCTCATCAACCTTGAGTTCTTCCGCCATCCTCTTACCCCCTGATTCTACCCGTCAACAGGCACGCTCCCTAAACGAAGAGGATCTGCCCGCCTTCCGCAATTCCCAGAAAGGTGGCAACGCCCACCACCTCGTCGAACACAGGAATCATCTCTTCCAGAGGCTTCTCGAGAAGATCCAGTGCCAGGGAGCAGGCATAGACCTTCATTTCTCCCATTTCACGACCCTGGGCCAGAAGATCGGGGTAAAGGGGAGCCTTTTTCCTGAGGATCGCCTTCCCCACCTCCCCGACCTTCAGAAATTCCTTTTTCTCCACACGTTCTTTCACAAAACACGCCATTGCCGCCATGGTGACAAAAACATTGACGGTCATCCCGGACACCGCCGCGACAGAAGCCATCATGCTGGCGGCCTGAAGCTTTTCAAAATCGTCTGAAGCCAGAACCAACGAAATCTTTTCCATGACAGGACCTTTTCCTTCCCAAACTCCCTGTCCGGTCGACACACAAGGAGTTCATCGGTGGAAGCCTCGGACATCGCCGGTTGGAAACCTCGATAGGTTTATTGTAGTATCGCCCCAAACGTATCGCAAGAACCAACAACCCCGGGACCCCTGTGAAAAAACGCTTGAGAACCATCGCAATCCTTCTTTTCGCAGCCGGAGTCGTCCCGGCCGGCGGACCGGTCTGTCTGGGCCTTGTCCGGGACGACATCCATGCCCATTCGTCCATTGGCGACTACGGCCTGCAGGCCATCACGGCAAGCGGATTCGTCATCATGGCGCTTGGACTCTACCTTCTCTGGCTTTCCCGAACGTCCCCTCCCGACGCCTGACCCCGGACTCCCGGCTTCCCCTCCCCCGTGAACACCGCCGGCGGAAGAAGCTGTCCGGATCCCCCGACGGGATCCGGAACCCGGAAGATCGCCCCGATCGTCCGGACCAGTCTTCGATGATCCTCGTATCCCCCGATGCGGCGGGGTCCTTTCTCGAACGATGTCAGGACCAGGAACGGGACCCTTCCTCCCCATCCCCGGGGGTGCTTCCGGCGGATCCTGTCGGAGACTCGCTGCCAGACCGGGTAGCGTCCTTCATCCCACGTCACGATGATCGCCGTCCGTTGCCGGCGCCACGCGGGAGAGTTCCGGATCCGGGTCACCCACTTTTCCAGAAAACGGTCCCCGCTCCGGATCAGGGAAGCCCGACTCTTTTCGGAGCAGGCCTCCCCTCCGTGCATATCGTGACAGAGATCGCCGATCACAAAAGACAGGGCGGGGACATGCCCGCTCCCAAGATCCCGGTCGAGCCGGTCCACCGGAACGATCCGCCGGCGCCATCCGGAACTGGAGCGCATGCGGGGAAAGAGAAAGAACGGGTTGTGGCGAACCACATAGAGAGGCTTCCCGGCCGGAAACTGGTCTCCCAGAAAACCGGCGTACGGAAGCCCCTGGAAATACCCTTTCACCGGGAACCCCCTGGAAACCAGCGATTCGACGATCGTCCGGTCCTGAAACCGTTGACGGGGATCGTCCGAATGGGATCCGTCCGTTCTGCCCGAGACAAGGGCGGCATAATTCGGCAGGCTGGGATGGGCCAGTGCATGGTAGTCCGTCAGGAGACCGTGGCGACGGGCAAGCCTGTTCATGAACGGAGCGTCGGGGTTCCCGACGATGTCGCCGAATCCCTTGTTCTCGAAGACGAATACAAAGACATGATCCATTCCGGGCTCCGGCCGGGCCAGGGCGGGAGAGGCGCACCACAGCGTCGCCCACAGCCAGAAAAAGCCGGCACCGGACAGAAGAGTCCGCCCGGGCCGCAATGTCTTCAAGACCTTCCGGATCATCCGAAATCCTTCAGAAGCAGGAATTTCTTGAACCAGTCCTCGAAAACGAT
>DAIEST010000166.1 GCA_027346125.1 Leptospirillum sp.
GATCGATCTCCCCAAAAGCTCATTCTTCGACGAAAAGCCCATCATTCTCAGAAAAGCCTGATTCACATCCAGGATGAGGAAGGTTTCGGCGTCGGTCAGATAGATCCCGTCCGGGGCCTGTTCAAAAAAAACCTGATAGCCATGGAGGAAACTGGAATCGGCACCTGACGGGAACAAAGAACCAGCGTTCATCTGGGAGAATCCCCCACATTATTGAGGGAGATGTCCGGGCAACAACAACCGGACAATCTGTCAGCCACTGGAAACCGGGATCGGCCCAAAGTCCGTACCGGCCGCCCCCGGAGATTGCGGTCCCATGTTTCCGTCCACTTGCAAGAACCCCTGGCATCAAATCCGTCTGAAACCTGGAAATGTCAAAGCAAAGAACGATTTCGCACGAGCCCCTTGCCGGGTTCCGTTGGAAGTACGGTCGCAACGACACCCGGCAGCGGCACTCCTGCAACATTTTACCAAACAAACTGTTTTTTCCCAATTTTCGGTTGTTGTTGGGGGGGCCTTCCCCCCACAACTGGTCCGAACAACAGGTTATCGTCCGTACCGGCCGACGAGCGTCCCTTTCCCGATCATATTCATGTGAAGATAGTATCCGACCAGTGCGGGAGAGGCATCCGCAGGCAATTTGAGGTGGGGTGCCTTCAGTGCATAGACGGTAAAAATATAATGGTGAGGGAGATCCCCCTTCGGGGGACAGGGTCCGCCATACCCTTTCATCCCGAAGTCTGTCGCCGCCTGAACGGATCCTCCGGGAAGTCTCCGGCCGTCCGGACTGCCCGCCCCGGGCGAAAGTTTCCGGACCGACGGAGGAATGTTGTAGACCACCCAGTGCCACCATCCGGAACCCGTCGGGGCATCCGGGTCATACGCCGTGACGGCAATGCTCTTCGTCCCCTCGGGAAGATGTCTCCACCGGATTCCGGGAGAGACGTTTCCGCCGGAACATCCGAACCCCGAAAAGACCTGTCGCATCCCGATGCGCCCGCCATTCCTGAAGTCAGGACTGGAAACCTTGATGGCGGACTGGGCAAAAGAACCGGTCGCCACCATCATAAGAAAAAGAAGCCCTGCAACAGCCCATCCATTCATTTTCATTTTTATCTGACCCTCCCCTGAACAGCCGGCTCGTCTCCCTGGCGGGAAACGGCTTCGATCATCAGCGTGTCGATCTCGATCACCAGATCATTGCCTCCGTTCTTCAGGTAATACTCTCGCACCTCTTCCGGAGCAAGATCAAACAGCTGCCGGATCATCCGGGAACGCTCTTCTGTCGTAGCGGACCGCTGGATCCACGACAGGAACGGAAGGACAACCTTTCCCGCCTGGAGCGAGACCACCTCGAATCCGGCACGATCGAGCATCCTCTCCCATTCGGACAAGGAATGGCTCCGCACATGGGTCGGATCCCGCAGGAGCTCGATGGTCTGAAGCCACGTATCCAGAAGAGTCTCCCGCGGCGAGGACGAATCCATCATGAGGATCCGGCCTCCCGGGACGAGGACCCGAAAACACTCCGCGAGCGCGGTCTGGAGGTCGCTCCAGTGGTGGGCGCTATAGCGGGAAACGATGCAATCGAATGTCCCGTCCCCAAAGGGGATGGCGGTCGATGCCCCCGTCCGGGTCTCGATATTCGGGATCCCCCTGGACAGGGACTCCCGCTCGACGACCGAAAGCATCTCGCGACTGGGATCCAGTGCCGTGACAGACTGCACATGAGGAGCCACCCGATAGGAGACATGTCCCGCTCCGGCTCCCAGGTCCAGAACTCTTCGGGGACGATGACGTTCCACTATCCCGGACAGCCAGTCCAGGTCTTTCCCTTTCGCATGGACGTCGCTGCCCAGGTACCGTTGCGCGGCTTCCGAAAACTGCCGGTCCACCCGCTCTGCATGAGTCGACATATTCCCTCCTGTTCCAGTGTTTAAGAAGTGTTTCCCGAACATGACTCGACTTTCAGGTATACATCCGGATTTATACTGGTACAATATGAATAATTTATACTGGTATAATATCTACCTTGAGACAGATTCAAACGACCCAGGGAGGATCCCCATATGTCTTCTTCCACCAAGGAGCTTGGCCGGTTCCTGAGATCGCTGCGGGAACGGACTCTCCCGGAAACGGCGGGATTTTCGGGAGAAGGCCGGAGACGGACCCCCGGGTTGAGACGGGAAGAACTCGCCCAACTCTCCGGAATCAGCGCAACATGGTATTCATGGATCGAGCAGGGACGTCCCGTGTCCGTCTCCCCTGGCGTTCTCGAACGTCTTGCGGAAGTTCTCCGGATGACGGTCGCCCAACGACAGTACCTCTTCGATCTGGCCGGGAAACACTCAGGCGATGCACCGGATTCCCGTGAGCCGGAGGAGATCCCTCCCCCGATTCCGGAGATCGTCCTGTCCCAGCCCGGCCCTTCCTATCTTCTGGACGGCTCATGGAACGCAGTTCTGTGGAACAAGCCGGCGGAAGAACTTTTTTGCGGCTGGCTGTCTCCCGGATCAAGAACCGGAAACCTTCTCGAATACATGTTTCTGGAGCCGGCCGCGCGGTCTCTGGTCGTCGACTGGGAAGAGCGCGCCCGACGACTGATCGCGGATTTCCGGGCCGATTGCGCCAGAAAACTCGAGGAACCGCCTTTTCCCGGCCTCCTGGACTCTCTCCATTCGGGAAGTCCGGAGTTCCGGATGTTCTGGCAGACCCGGGAAGTCTCCTGGCGGGAAGGAGGACGAAAACTCTTTCGCCATCCGGCACTCGGGGTTCTGGAATACAGGCAGTCCACATTCCATCCCGCGAGCAGGCGGGATCTCAAGCTCACTGTTCTCGTGCCCGAGAAACAGTCCTCCTTGCGAGCCTTCTCCGCAGAAAGAACATGAAGGCAAAAGCGGAAGTTTGACCAAACGCATTTACACCCCTGCCGAAGAGAGGTAGAATCGCTGAGGATACTGTTCCGGAAACAGGCATCAGGCCTTGCCGGACAGCCTCCCGTTCCGGAATCAACTCCATTGGAAGGATTCATGCTCGATATCCGACAGATATTGGCCGACCCCGGTGCCGTACAAAAAGCTCTCCAGAACCGCAGGGAGACACTCTCTCTCGAATCCGTTCTTTCCGGAGAACAGGAACTGTCCGCTCTTCGAAAACGCTGGGAAGCCTTGCGCGAACAGAGGAATCGTCTCGCGGAGGAGATTGGCCGGAAAAAAAGAAACGGAGAGGATGTCTCCGCACGGATGGAGGAATCCCGTTCCGTAAACACCGAAATCGCAAGCCTCGAATCCGAACTCCGGAAGAGGGAAGAAGAACTCCAGACGCAACTCCTCCTGTTGCCGAACATCCCTCACGACAGCGTCCCGGTCGGCTCGGACGAACGGGACAATCCGGAAGTCCATCGCCGCGGCTCTCCCCGCTCATTCCCCTATGAACCGCTGCCACACTGGGAAATCGGGGCACGTCTTGGCATCCTCGACTTCGACCGGGCGGCCATCCTTTCCGGAAGCCGGTTTTCCGTTCTCCGGGGAATGGGTTCGAGACTGGAGCGTGCCCTGTCGGCCTACATGCTCGACCAGCACACCGGAACCGGGAAGGATCGCCCTTCGGGAAAACCATATACAGAGGTTTCCGTTCCGCTTCTGGTCCGGGGCGAAATGCTCGAAGGCACAGGACAGTTTCCGAAATTCCGGGAAGAAAGCTTTGCCGTTCCCGAGGACAGTCTTTTCCTGATCCCGACGGCGGAAGTCCCGGTGACCAATCTTCATCGGGAATCCATCCTTGACGAAGCGGAACTTCCCATCAAGTACGTCTCCTGCACGCCCTGCTTCCGGCGCGAAGCCGGAGCGGCAGGAAAGGATACCCGAGGACTGATCCGGCAGCATCAGTTCCTCAAGGTCGAACTCGTATGGATCACCCGTCCCGAAACCTCTTATGACGACCACGAAGAGCTGACCCGGGACGCGGAAGGGATTCTGGAAGGACTGGGCCTTCCCTACAGGCGGATCTCCCTGTGTACGGGAGACATTGGGTTCTCCTCTGCCAAGACGTACGATCTCGAGGTCTGGATGCCGGCCCAGGGCGTTTACCGGGAAATCTCCTCCTGCTCGAATTTTGAAAGCTTCCAGTCCCGTCGGGCCGAGATCCGGTACCGTCCCCGGGACACGAAGAAGCCCCGTTCCGTCCATACCCTGAACGGGTCCGGGCTTGCAGTCGGCCGCACAATCGCCGCCATTCTGGAAAATTTTCAGGAACAGGATGGGTCAGTGACCATTCCGGATGTTCTTGTCCCTTATATGGGAGGAGTCCGACGCATCTCTCCTCCCGGATCGTGAATGAATGGAGATACCAATGGCCACACCCACCGTTCTTTACTTCGGTCGTGACCTTTTCCTGTCCGGCCCCATCCGTCAGGCCGCAATGACCTCAGGCTGGTCCTTCCGGCAAGCGGAACCCACCGTCCCTGTCCCCTCCGATACCGGAGATCCCCTCGTCGCGGTCTTCGACCTCGGCTCCCTGAAGGAAGATGTTTTCCCCCTGACGCAGGCGATCAGGCAACATCACGGAAAAACAGTTGTGGTCGGAATCTCCTTTCATACCGACACGGAAAGCCATGAACGCGGAAAAAAGGCCGGTCTGGATCGAATTATCCACCGTTCCCGACTCGGGCCTGAGTTCAAGGCGGTTCTTGATGAAGCGCTTCCCGCGTCTTGACCGCCTTTCGGCGGTCTTTCTCCTGATCTTTCCCTTTTCTCCCGCTCTTGCGGACTCGTCCCTTCCGACTCCCGTGAACGCCCCGGATCCGAGGGCTCTGGACTGTTCCGGAAATCTTGAATCCGTGAATCTGTCCCTGAACCGGCAGGCCCTTCCGGATCAGACCAGAATCAGTCTCCTCATCCTGAAAGCCCGCCTTTTACGGGACAACCGCCAGGTGGACGGAGCGAAACAGGAAGGGATGAAAGCCCTGGACGAGGGTATCCGCTCCGCCATTCGGGCGGAATCACAAAACCCGGGCCAGTCCTGGCCATGGGCCATGGAAGGAATGCTGGATCTGCTCAAGACCCAGTACATGCATTTCCCAAAAGGGATGTACTACGGAAAACGCGCCAGCCGGGCCAACAACAAGGCTCTCGGATATGCGCCGGACGATCCGTCCGCGAATCTTTCCAAGGGGATGGAAGACTACTACAAGCCATGGTTCGTCGGAGGCTCCTACGTCAAAGCGCTGAAACGCTTCAAGAAAGCGCTCTCTGCCGATCCCTCAAACCCCCGGATCCTGTCCTGGACCGGTCTGGCCTATCTGGCTCTGGACCGGGAACATCGCGGTTTCAGCAATCTGAAGAAAGCGGACCGGCTTTGTCCACGGAATCCCATTTACCACAAACGCCTCCTGACCCGGAGGCCAAGGTGATCCGCTTTCCGGTCCCGAAAGGCTCCGAAAATGGATAGGCGCCGAATCTATCTGCGCTGTGGAGACACGGTTTCCCACCGTGACCATCCGGAATGGGGACGGGGCAAGGTTCTCCAGGTTTCGGTCTCCTCTCTCCCCGGAGGAGCCGCTTACGTCCGGATCCAGTTCGACGACGGGCAGGAACGGACATTCTTCAACGATCTCGACGATGAGCGCTGCGCTTATTACATGGGGCTCATTCGCATCGAAATTCAGGAAGGTCGTCTCCCATTTCCCTGGTGACCGGCAACATAAAAGGACTGAAACCCAGTCAGATCCAGAGTCTGAACCGCCTGTTCCGAAGGAAGGTTCCCCCGGATCTCTGGCTGACCCCGGAGCTGGCGCGAGCGCTCGCCGAGATCAGTCACGACACCGGAAGACAGATCGGGGTCTTCCTTTCCCGGGAGGGGGCTGTCATGGAAGTTCTGGTCGGCTCCGCCCAGGAGATCTACATCGAAAAGCTTCCCGCCTCCCGGGGAGGAGATCGCCTGTTGAGGGGGTTGAGCCTCGTTCACACCCATCTCCGGGGAGAGCCCCTTTCCCAGGACGACCTGAACGATCTCGCCCTTCTTCGCCTTGATGCCCAGATCGTTCTCCACCTCAGGAAAGAGACCGCGGAGATCGTCACATTCTCCCTCGCCACACTGACACCGGATCCCCAGGCTCCGCTTCCATGGAATCTCGAAACCGGTCTTCTGATCCAGCCCCGGGATCTGGAGGGGCATGACCGAATCGATGCGATCGAAGAAGAGATGCGCCGCGTAAGGACCTCCTCCCGGCATCGTCTTTCCAACCGGGAGCGGGCCATTCTTGTTTCCGTCTCCCCTGAATCGGTCCAGGTCCAGGAGGAAAACATTGCCGAACTCCGGGAGTTGGCCGACTCGGCCGGAGTGGATGTCCTGGGAGTTGAAACCCAGCGCATCTCCTCCTACCACCCCAGCACCCTGATGAGCCGGGACAGGCTGAAATCCCTCATCATTCACGCGCTTCAGGTCCAGGCCACGATGATCATCTTCGAACAGAACCTCTCGCCAGCCCAGGTCAAGACCATCGCCGACATGACCGAACTCAAGGTAATCGACCGAACCCAACTGATCCTGGATATCTTCGCCAGAAGAGCCCATTCGAGCGACGGAAAACTTCAGGTGGAACTCGCCCAGCTCCGCTATCTTCTTCCGAGGCTGGAACGCCGTTCCACCGCCCTGTCCCGCCTGACCGGAGGGATTGGGGGGAGAGGCCCGGGAGAAACCCGTCTCGAGGAGGATCGACGTCGCGTCCGCGACCGGATCTCCCATCTTTCGGAAAAACTCGAACGGGTGGGGCAGGAACGCAAACAACGGAAAGAACGCCGGAAAGAACGGGATCTTCCCATCGTTTCTCTCGTCGGATATACCAACGTCGGCAAGTCGACTCTTCTGAACCGCCTTACCGGCAGCGACGTTCTCACGGAAAACAAGATGTTCGCCACGCTCGACCCCACGACCAGGCGCCTTCGATTTCCGGAAGAGAGGGAGATCGTCCTCACCGACACCGTGGGGTTCATCCGGAATCTTCCCGGCGATCTGAAACGGGCCTTCCTCGCGACATTCGAGGAATTGAAAGATGCCCACCTCCTCATCCATGTGGCGGACGCCTCCCACCTCAAGGTAGCGGATCAGATCGAACGGGTCGAAGAACTCCTGAAGGAGATGGAGCTTGAGCGGATCCCCTGTCTTCTCGTCCTGAACAAGATCGACCTGCTCTCCCCCGACGAACGGGAAGCACTGTCGGCGCGATTTCCTCTTTCCATCCCGATTTCCGCGCTGGATCCCAAATCCCTGATTCCCCTGCTGAAGGTGATGGAAACGCGACTTTTCACCCGTTCGATCTCCGACGATCCCGACCGGGTCCTGGCCCGGAAATGATCCGGATCGACGTCCCTCACGCACTCTGCCAGGAATGCCGCCAGTGCTGCCATTTCGTGGCACCTCCCTTTCTTGCCCCCTATGC
>DAIEST010000220.1 GCA_027346125.1 Leptospirillum sp.
CGATCGATAACCGGATCGGATCGCTGAGCGCGTGCAGGATGTTCGAAAGCCGGAAATCCGTTTCGGATGGATGATACAAGCTCCTCATGGAGCCATTATGACATAACCCGAGTCCGGTAATCTTCTCCGGTCGATTGAAGAGCGGTTGACCGGATTTCCATATTGTTCTATATTTATCGAACAACGGAACAATTTTGGAAAACGTTCCGGTTTCCGTTGCGCCATGCAGGTGTCCTAACCCATTTCAAAAAGGAAATTCCATGAAAAACCGGCACACAAGTTTTGAGGATCTCCGGAGAAAGACCTATCTGGTCACCGGCGCATCCTCAGGCATCGGAGCGGCCACAGCCCTGGCCCTGGGATACGCCGGCGCCAATGTGGTACTCGCCGCACGAAGGATCGAAGCCTGTGAGGAGGTGGCGAAGCAGATCCGGACAGCGGGCGGACAGGCGCTGGTCCTGGATCTTGATGTCAGAGTGGAAGAGACGGTTCGCCAGAGTGTGGAAAAAGCGGTCGGCCATTTCGGCAGACTCGACGGCGCATTCAACAATGCGGGGGTACTGGGAGTTTCCAGACCGCTCCACGAAATCTCCACCGAAGAGATGGAATCCGTATTGCGCACCAACATAATGGGCGTTTTCTGGTCGATGAAATATGAGATCGCCTCCATGTTGTCCAGCGGTGGCGGGGCGATCGTGAACAACGCATCCATCGCCGCCTCCGTGGCTTTTCCCGGGATTGCCCCCTATAACACCAGCAAACATGGGGTGCTCGGCATCACACGGACCGCAGCCCTCGAATATTTCAAGCAGGGAATCAGGATCAATGCCGTATGTCCGGGGCCGGTCGAAACGCCCATGGCCGAACTCGCCTTCGGCGGCAAGGAACACCTGAAAGCGGCAATGGCCGGCTCTCCTGGCGGGCGCGCCGGCCGGCCGGACGAGATCGCCCGACCCGTCCTCTTTTTGCTCTCCGGCATGTCCAGCTATCTCAGCGGACAGGGTCTGACAATCGACGGCGGCTTTACAGTGCAGTAGCCCGGAACATCGCGACCAGCCGCCCGCGGCGCAGGGCTGCGGGCTTGAGTCCGAAGAGACGGGAACAGGACAAAAACCCAAACCAGCAATCACTCAGGAGGTTCATTCATGTTGGCATTCGAGATCCGGAACGATTCCGGCAACTGGGATCTTCATCCGGCCAACCGTCCGGACCCAAAACTCCGGGACGGGGAAGTCGCCATCAGGATCGAAGCAAGATCCCTCAACTTCCGGGATACCCTGATTCGCAGGGGAACCTACAACCCCGCCATGCCCCTCCCTCTCATTCCCCTGTCCGACGGTGCGGGAACGATCGTCGAGGTCGGAGGCAACATACTCCGCACGAAGGTCGGAGATCGCGTGGCATGCCTCTTTTCGCCCAACTGGATCGAGGGCGAACCGACCCCCTCGAAACTTTTTCCGACCCTGGGGGCCGAAACCGACGGCACCCTGGCCGAATATGTCGTCCTTCCCGAATCTTCCGTCATTTCCGTCCCCGAACACCTGACAACCGAGGAAGCCGCAACACTCCCCTGCGCCGCTCTCACCGCATGGAATGCCCTGTTCGACGACATTCTCCCCAAACCGGGAGAGAGAATCCTGATCCAGGGGACAGGCGATGTCGCCCTGTTCGCTCTCCAGTTTGCCGGGATTGCGGGACTCGAGGCCATCGTCCTGTCCGGCAGCGACGAAAAACTGGAAAAGGTCCTGTCGATGGGGGCTTCCGCGGGAATCAACTATAACAAGACCCCGGATTGGGCCAGTAAGGTCCTCGACCTGACCGACGGGCAGGGCGTGGAACACGTCATCGAACTGGGCGGCGAAAAAACGTTCTCCCAATCTCTCCAGGCACTGCGGACAAATGGGCGGATCAGCGTCATCGGGGGGCTGTCCGGCTTCACGGCAGAGCTCAATCTGGTCCAGGTGATCCGGAAGACCGCCCGACTGAAGGGACTTCTGGTCGGAAGCAAAATCTCCTTCGAATCGATGAACCGGGCGATCCGCCAACACCGTCTGAAACCGGTCATCGACCGTACGTTTTCTTTTGCAGATTCCCTCCAGGCGTTCGAGCACAAGGAACACGGGAACCCGTTCGGAAAAATCGTCATCCGCACCTGACGATCGGCACTACGGTGGGGGAAAGTTCCGAAACGCTTTCCCCACCGTCTCCCCCTTGCCGGCCCCGAACACCGAAGAACGATTGCCTACCTGGCGACCACGTCTCCTCCGTGCGGCCCCCAATACCAGTAGATCGAAAAATTCGGGGCGATCGACTGGTATTCGTTCGTTCCCGCGACCGGCAGCAGAACGCCTGCCGAAAAAATGAGATTCCGGGTCAGGTTCGCTTCCACCGTCGGCTGCAATCCCCAGACATTGAACGGTCCGGCCAGGGTTCCATGGCCGTTCACGGGGAGACCGTCGACACTGAAGGGCAGTCCGGACATTCCCACGAATTCGAGAATGTATCCCAATCCATGCCGGTCATTGACGATATTTTCGACCCCGAACCGGTACTGCAGCAAATCCCCGTACTGGACCAGCGGAGAACCCTGCACCCCCGGAATCGTGCCGTGATTCGGAATATCGAAGGTATAGAAGAAGTCGGCGTAAAGACGGAACGGCTTCTCGATCTTTCTCATGAGAAGAGCCGGAGTGATCCCCGGCACCCCGAAATGGGTCGAGGGGATCCGGGCCAGGGGAGGCATTCCTCCCGGAATGACCGGCGTTCCCGCCCATTGGCTCGTCGGCAGGGTGAGATGCATGGCGAACGCCATCGACGGAAGGGCGCTGTCCGGATGCTGGACCCAGAACCGGTATTTGATCTCCATCGTGAGATCCGACAGCCCGTTCCCGTCTCGCGCGACATTGCCAAAGGAAGACCATGTCGAAATCATCGACGGAAAAATCGTGAACTGGGTGTTGTCGGTGAGCCCCACGCCGACCTCCGCCAGGGAGAGCAGTTGGGTCCGGTAGAACCCCGACGGCAGGGACTGGATGCCTCCGGCTCCGTTGTACTGGGCCTGGACAAACCGTCCATAGAAGAAAGGCCGGATGTAGAACTCTCCCGGCGGAGCCGTGTCCGCCATGGGGATGAGCTCCGGACCGGCGGAAAGGGGGTTCCACATCTTGCGGTAGGCCGCCAGAGCATCGGGGCCGTTCCAGGACAAAGCAGGTTCCGTCGACTGAGTCACCGGATCATGAAGAGATTTGCTCACGTTTTTCTTTCCGCTTCCAGTTTCCCCGGCATGACCCACTCCGACTTCTGCCAACAGGAGCATCACCAACAGAAAAGACTTCAGGAACAGTTTTCCGGTCACAATACGCATTTCGGACTCTCCTTCACACGCTGGGAGGACACCTTTATTCCATGGGACGGGGCTTCCATGGACAATGGACACAAGAGATCAGGAAAACCTCTCAGGGCGCCCGTGGGGAGGGATACGCGAATCGGACGGAAACCGGAAAACAATGGGGCACATCGCACGGAAAGCTCCGGAGACGGGACGGATCAACACTCCAGAGATCGGGCAGGACGCTTTGAGGCAGGGAGGAAAACCGGTCGTGAATCTCGAGGGACGGCAAGGGAAAGGAGATTGCCCGGGACAGCTGTTCCGGGCAGCCTGGAGAAAGGCAGGAAAAATGTGTCGGGGGAGCCCGGAACGGACCGGAAAACGGGTACCCCTGAGTGGTGCACCCGACAAGCACAGCCAGAAGAAGACCCGCGAGCACCGGTCCCGCATACCGGAGAACGGAAAAACCCGCCGGGAACGATTCCGGTTCTCCCGGGAAATCTCCTGCCTTTTCGGGTTTCTTCATTCCCGAACGACATAAACCTCCTTCTCCCGGCGGGGAAGACTGTTCCAGCAGTTCTGGACGGAACGCGCATTGTCCGACATCAATCTTCTGGTGGAAAAAAGAAGCGCTCTTTCCTCCCCCGGGGCTCCCGTCCGGACCGTCGGGAACCAGGGCGCCGACAAAAAAGAAGACGGGCAGCAGAAGGGAAAGGACCGCCAGCACCGGAAGGCCCGAGAGAGCCAGGAATCCGGGGAGCAGACTGCCGAGCACCTGCCAGTATCCGTCCGGATCCTTTCCCCGGACTGCCGTTCCGGACTGGACGCGGCCAAGAAGAGTCTGGATCAGCCCCACCCCGCCCAGAATCATAAACCAGAAGGCTTCCCCCGGCATCGACGCCGGAGGAGGAACCTCTCTCAAAAGGACTCCGGAGACAACCAGCACGCTTCCCGCCAGAAGAGGCGTCACCAGCGAGCGGACCTCCAGCCGGCGATAGTAGCGGAAAGCCCCGGAACCGTGGCAGACGGGAAAGGCCCCTATCATCCCGCCCAGAATATCCAGGAGTCCCAGCGAACAGGCCAGAGACCGCTCCCCCAGAAAGAGCGGGGATGCCGCCCTCTCCGCCTGGAGCCGTCCGGAAGAAGCGTTCGATTCCTCCACCGACAGAATCAATCCGTTCACCAATGTCACGGGTATCTGGGGAATCACCAAAAGCGCCGCCTCAAACCAGTCGGGAAGAAAAAGACCCGAAAGCCCCCGGGAGAAGATCCCTGAAAGCGAGGGGAAGAACAGGGGGAGAAAGACAATAAACCCTGCGATCGCGACAATAAGCCGGACATAGAGGTCCACCAAGCTCCGGAACAGCTTCTTCCGGGAAGGCGTCAGACCGGAACTGATCCTGGAGATCCAGCCGCTGGCCCCCAGAAAAACCAGGATTCCCCCCATGACAAACGAGGATTCCTCGATCGACGCCGAAGTCGGATGGAACACCAGGCAGAGAAACGCAAGAACCTTGAGAGGCTGGACCGGCAGAGGAGTCCGGTAGAGGAAGGCACTGGCCCAGTAGGCCAGTCCGGCGAGGAGAAGAGAGGCTCCCAGCGAGGAGGCCGGAGTCGTTCCTTGCCCGTCGGCGACAAGGACAAAAACGGAACCGAGAAAGAGAACGTCCAGCAGGGCGGCGATCACTTCCCCGAGCCGACCGGCTCCGGTTCGGCTTCCATTTTTCGTGCTGGAACATTCCATGATTCGGCCCACCGGACACCCTTGTACTTACAAACCTCCCGCACGAGGGCTGCACGAGAAGAAGGGTCCGGCACGGAACCGTCGGCGGGAAGCGCACCATTGCGGTAAAACCGTTCCGGGAAAAAAATGCAAAGAACTGAAAAGAACGGAAAGAACGATCGAGATAGACGGGAAGAACCTGCTGCGGTTCGCATTGTCTTAAGCAAACATCGTGCCTTCCTTCAATCGGAAGATCGGACGAAGAAAACCCTTCACTATAGCCGATTCCGTCCTTCTCCGACCGGGAGAGACCCGAGATAGCCCTCCTGAAAGAAGTCTTCATCTAAACAAATTTGTCATACATGATACAAAAAAATAAAAACTGCAAAAGAACGATCGCCATGACATTCCGGAAGAAGCGTTCTTTCCCCTCCAGATAGGGGGAGTCGCTCCATGAATCGGATGAAGGCCCGGGACAGAACGTCCGGGTGGAATGACTGGAATAATATGGAAAAGACTCGCGGGAGAAAGGAAGGAGAGAGCGGCGTGCGGCATATGGACAGTTCCCGGCTGGATGTCGGAAACCCGTCGTGCATGTCCGTCCGGGAAAGCTCGCAGAATAGCGAAGCCCCGGGACCAAAGGACCGGGATGCAGTGTTCCGGAGCCTTGCGGACAAACGGCCTTTCCCTTACCCGTTCAGAATCGCTCCCGCACAGATCAAGACTGCCAGAATCGCCAAAATGACCTTCATCTTCCCCTCCCTCTTCGAGACTGATGATCGTTGCAACCGACCCGGACCAGCCTGCAGTGCCAGGAAACCCATGCTTCCGGGACGCCAGAGAGGATACAGCAAACGCCATGCCCGAATGGCGCTTCCATTTGCGCTTGAACGGTTCGTCCGCCCGGCCTCAACCCGGATTCCTGAAGGCTCGCTTTGACATGGTTCCCGGGATGCAGGTACCCTCATCCGTATGGAATCTTCTGCCGTTTTTCCCGGACTCTCCCCTGCCCGGCCCCGTTCGCTTCCCGAAGCTGGCAACGTCCCCGGATCTCCGCCCTGCCGAAAAAGGGCAACCCCATGAAGGTCGCCGTCGTGACCGGAGCCTCGTCCGGGATTGGTGCGGCCACTGCCCGGGCGCTTTCAAAAGCGGGATTCCATCTCTGCCTGGGAGCCAGACGGGTGGATCGTCTCGAATCCCTGGCACGGGAAGTGGGAGGAAGCGCCTTTCCCCTCGATGTCTGCGACACGGAATCCGTCCGGACTTTTGCAAGCCGCCTCCCGTCCCGGATTCACCTGCTCGTCAACAACGCCGGAGGGGCCCTGGGTCTCGACCCCGTCATCGAGATGGACGAGGCAAAATGGCTGACGATGTTCCAGTCCAATGTCCTGGGACTGGTCCGGATGACCCGGGAACTCTTTCCCCGACTGGATCAGGAGGGAGAGGGAAGCCACGTCGTGAACATCGGTTCGGTGGCGGCACTGGAAACCTATCCGGGCGGAGCGGGATACACCGCCTGCAAACACGCCGTCCGGGCCATCACGGAAACGATGCGGATCGAGTGGCTGGGCCTCCCGATTCGCGTCACCGAGATCGACCCGGGACTTGTCGAGACAGAATTTTCCCTTGTCCGGTTCGCAGGTGACTCTGAGCGGGCAAGGAAAGTCTACGAGGGGATGACTCCGCTGGTAGCGGAAGACGTGGCAGATGCGGTGGTCTGGGCTGCCACCAGGCCACCGCATGTGAACATCGACCAGATTCTCCTGAAACCACGGGATCAGGCCCGCGCCGATAAAGTCCACCGGAAAGGGAATTCCCCATAGCCCGGAAACACCCGGCCGGAAACCATTGCAGACCTGCTTCTCCCATCCGTTTCCGGATTGCCGGAGAAACCGGGACGATCGAATCCTCAAGGCAGAAAGAGATTGGCCATGAATGAGGTCGAAGAACTGAAATCCCTTTTCAAGAAACAGTCGCAAGGCGCATTAAGCCTCAATATCGCCTTCATCGGAGTCGTCAACTCCCTTTTCTCCACTCTGGCACGGATCGCTCCCGCCTCT
>DAIEST010000224.1 GCA_027346125.1 Leptospirillum sp.
CTGGGAGATGCGGGGGATGTTTTTGCGGGAGGACAGGTCAACGCGGGATTCTACGGTCACGTCGACATACCGGCCGGGCCTTTCCGCGTGGACGCCCAGGGATGGTACCAGCTTCCCTGGAGCGGGTACGGAGAAGCGATCCTTGCCGGTGGACTCCAGTCCGGAGCCCTGGTGAGCGCGACCTGGACCATCCTCCCGAAACTCTCCCTGTCCGGAGAGTACGAGTACACCTACGATACCCTTCAGGGGAACCAGAACCCCTTCGGCATCAATCACAATGCCATGGCCACGATCGACTGGGGATTCCTGAAAACCCCCGACCTGCATCTCGTCGCGGGCTACGACGCCCAGTCCTTCACGCCTCTCGTTCCCAACCCGACACTGCAGGTTCCCGTTCTTCTCTCTTCGAACTTCGGATTTGCAGGACTTTCAACCCTGGACCAGATCGGCCGGTATGTCGTCCTGAACGGTCAGCTGGGCGGCGTTGTCGGCACATTCGATACGCCGGGAGCGATAGCGGGATTTCAGGGAGACGGAGGACTTTCGTTCCAGATCAACCCCCACATCGAGTTCTATGTGAATCTGTCCTACGAAACGCTGGCTGCCGCTTATATAGGGGCTGTCACGACCACGATGTTCGGCGTCAACATCTGGTTCTGAAAAACTGCATCCTGCCTTCCACAGGCTGGGGAAGCCGCCCGGGCGGCTTCCAACCTGCACATTGTCGTCCGGCACTATTCCCATTCCGAACCGGAAAACCTCATGGACTCGCTTTCCCGGCGCCAGACGACTCCATCCTGATGCACGGCAAGCCACCATGTTTGCGTCGCCGGGTGAGGCTTGGGGTTTGAGAACACTTGCGGTGTCAGTAGCGCGATACACCACGCCGGAGCCGGGTCGCGGACAGACCGGTAAAAAATACCGCCGATCTCCGCTTTCCGTGCCACTCGGGCAAAAGCCTGGGTGGCACTGTAGTCGGTCGAATGCGACCACGCTCTGGCATCCGCGGCGAACGGCGGTTTGCGAAGATCGACAACCCGCGTGCGGACATCGGCACGAAACGCGGTGTGCGCGACGGGACCAATCTTCTCCAGTCCGACAGACTCCTTCAGAAATCTCCAGCGCCGGTAACCCAATTCGGCACTGGCGGTGCGTACCGACTCTGCCCCATAAAATACGGAAGGATCGGTGACCAGACGGAAACGGGAACCCCCGCGTAACGGGTCGTAGCGAAACGGTGTCGCCAATAGATAATCGAGTTTTCCTGCCGTACCCGGCATTGCCGGTTTGCTGCCCTCCAGAAGCGTTTCGAGCAGATCCTGTTCGTCCCGGTTGTCGACGATCTTCATGGTGGAGGCGATGTGCTGGGCTTCGACGATCCGCCAGACCGGCCCCTGCCAGTCGTGCGCCTCAGACGAGACCGCGGGAGGCGTCCAGGTATTGAACGACACGCACCAATCCTTCCGCACTGCGGACGAGTTCAATGGGCCGTCCGCCCAGACCCCGATTTTCGCTCTTGAACCACAGGCGGGCAGTGGTCTCGTCCCCCACGATAGAGTCCAGCGAGCGAAAGACCCGAACGAACAAAAGTGCGAATTCCCATTCCTTGCGTCCTCGATCGAGCTGATACCCGCCACTGTACAGCCGGGTGACTGTTGCCGGGCTGACACCAAGCACCTTCGCAAGCAGGGATCGCGAAACATCCAGACGTTCGGCGGCACGTGCGACGGCCTTGCTCAGAACGGCTCCGGCTGTCACAGGGTCACTGGTGGTCTTCCGAGCAATGCCAGACATGAAACAACTCCTTTCCAGAGAAATAATATCATATAATTATTTCTCTGGAAAATAAACAAAGCGGAGCGTTCCACCCGGACAGGAACATGACCCCGAACAAAAAACAGTGGTATTCTTGCCCACGACATGTCTCCCCGGTTTCGCCAGGACGATTGGTGCCGTCTGGCAACCACATTTCACAAGAAAGGGGAGGAGCGTATGGCGGGGGGAACAATGAGGATCAAAAACCAGGGATTGCCCGTCACGACGGATCTTTCCGTCTTCGAGACCGCATCCCTGAATCTTCTTCCCAGATCCTTCTACGATCGGGGAGCCGACCTTGTGGCGCGGGAACTGCTCGGAAAATATCTCGTCCACCGAAACGCCGGAGAAGAACGGATCGGCCGGATCGTCGAGACCGAAGCCTATCTCGGTCCCCATGACCTGGCTTCCCATTCTTCCCGCGGACTGACTCCCCGGACGAAAGTCATGTTCGGGCATCCGGGACATGCCTATGTCTATCTGATCTATGGGATCCACTGCTGCATGAACGTCGTGACGGAAAGCGTCGGACACGCCTCGGCAGTCCTGCTCCGGGCCCTCGAGCCGGTCCGGAACATGGAGGGAAGAACGCAAGGCCCCGGACTTCTCAGCCGGGCGATGGGCATCGACCGGAGTTTGAACGGCCATGACCTGCTGAGCCCGGATTTCTTCATCGCGGAAAGAACCGGGGATCCGGTCTTTCCCATCGCGAGAAGACCTCGCATCGGCGTCGACTATGCCGGGCCCTGGGCGAAAAAGCTCCTGAGGTTCTATGTGAAAGGCAGCCCCTTCGTCTCTAAAACGTAAGGTTCCTCTTCGCCCTGTCCGGACATCCTGCCCGCTAGCTCATGTACAAACCGCCATTGACATTGATGGTTTGACCCGTGACATACCCGTTGAGAGCCAACATCACCACCACCCCGGCAACTTCTTCGGAGGTGCCGAAGCGTCCGACGGGAATCCGTTCCGGCCGAGCTTGCGGGTTGCCGGCGATCATCTCTGTCCCGATCAGGGCTGGAGCAATGGCATTTACCGTGATGCCTTCCCGCGCCAAGAGGGAAGCGTATGAATGGGTCAAGCCCAGAATGCCCGCTTTGGACGCAGTGTAGTGCGGGCCGATGATCCCGCCCAATTGGGCCGCCGCCGAGGACATATTGATGATGCGCCCCCACTTCCCGTCACGCATGCCGGGCAGAACGGCCTGAGTGACGAGAAAAACGGACTTCAGGTTGACATCGATCATCTCGTCCCAGTCTTTTTCCGTAATCTCCTCCAAGGATCGGGGACGGGCAATGCCCGCGTTGTTGACCAGAATGGCGACCGCTCCAAGCGTTTCTTCTATGGACCCGACCATGCGGGATACATCTGCAGAAACCGAGACATCGGCGCACACAGTAATGCAACGTCGACCGTATCTTTCCACCAGGGAACGGACCTGATCGGCTTCGCTTTCCCGGCTGTGGTAGTTGAGGGCGATGTCAGCACCTGCTTCAGCAAGTGCCTGGACGACGGCCCGACCGATACCACGGTCACCGCCTGTGACAAGAGCGACTTTGCCGCTCAGACTGTGTGTGTTTGCCATCATGCCGAGCCATCTCCAGCCGATACGGTTGCAATTGCATAAACCCGTCAACCAATCTACAATGGGTCCGTTCAAAACAGCACTTCGCGCGTTCCTGCCCATGTCGAAAACGGTTCAGGCCAGAAAAGATGTCTTCCGGAAATCTTCTCCGTTTTCTTCAGTTTTCCCGCTTCGACATCCTTCTCGCGGAGCAATGCCGGGGGAAACAGTGATTTCTGACGATACTCCCTCTTCGTTACATCATAATGATCCCGAAGAGGACAGGGACTTCATTCGCGACAGGATCCGGTTTCTCCATATCGGCGGATGGATCGGAGTTTTCGCCTCTGTCTCCATGACAATCGTCGAACTGTACCGCAACGAATTTTTCCGGGTGATTCCTTCCATTCTTTTCTCGGTCATTGCGCCCTTCCTCATCCTTGGCATCTCCCGCAACATGGAAAACTACAGGAAAGTCCTGACCGGATTCGCCAGCCTGATTCTCTTCCAGCAGATCCTGGGAGCCTTTCTGTCGTTCAACGAAGTCCTGATGCTGATCTGGTATCCGGTCTTTCCCCTCACCTACTTCTTTCTTCTGGGGTACCAGCGCGCACTCCGATGGAACGCCGTGGCCCTGGCCTCGATCGTCACCGGATATGTTTTTTTCCCCTTTCTGAACCGCATCCCTCCCGTCTCCTTCCCCATCTTCCTGAGCGCCGTCCTTGCCTATTCTGTAGCCGTGGTGCTGGCATGGTACCACTACCGGGTGATCCACACCTACCAGACTCGCCTGAGGCAGGAGGCTCTTGTCGACAGCCTGACCGGAGCACTGCTCCGGAAGGCCGGCCTTCAGCAATTATCCAAGCTGATGTCCCAGGTCGACAGAATTCCGGATATGGAGCTGTCCGTTGCCCTTCTCGACATCGATGACTTCAAACGCATCAACGACCAGGACGGCCATCAGTCGGGAGACCGGGTTCTTGTCCGGATGGCGGATTCCATCCATCGATCCGTTCGGAAAGGGGATTTCTTTGTCCGTCTTGGAGGAGAGGAGTTTCTCCTCCTGCTGCCAGGACAATCCTTCAATCACGCACATTCTCTCGCAGAAAACCTTCGCCGACGGATCGAACGGGACGTGAAACGCTCCGACGGAACCCGTGTGACCGTCAGCATCGGTCTGACCCAGTACCGTCCGGGGGAGAGTCTGAGCGAACTTCTTCACCGGGCCGACCATCTGATGTATGCCGCCAAGAAGTTTGGCAAGAACAAGATCTGCTGGCAGGAGCCCGAAGCAGGAGATCCTTTTGCATCCGCTGCGGTCCCTCTCTCCGGAAATCTCTGAGCTGGACCGATCATCATACCGCCATAGGCGGGATCCGGCAGGTGTCAGAAAGATCGGAGACCATCTCCGTCCGTCAGGGCCTTCTCTCCCGGCCTTGCGTTTCTGATTGTCGCATCTGTCGGTGCCATGCCCAATCCTCCATACCCGAAGCCATTTTCAGGTGGGTGTGACGGTATCGCTTTCTGAATACCGCCTGCAACTGCAAATACTGGGAAACGATCTTAAAAAACCTGTGCAATGGTCCTTTCTCTGGTAAAATTCATCAAACTGGATTCGTTTGGGTATTTTATTCTCCATATCGAGCAGGGAACGCAATTTCTTTTTCCGGATATTCTGAAAAAAAGCCGGCAAGATGCCCAGGGATCTGTGCACGCAAGATTCGACGAGTTCAGACACAGGCGCGATCTCGACCGGATGGGCGTTCCTCAACGCTGTCGCTGGGGCGATGGAGCAGGTCCTCTCCGGGGAAATTCTTTCGGAGAGGATGACCAGCCGGGATCCCGGATCTTCCGGGACTCGAACGATAGGAATTTTGGCCGAAAACAGTTGTCTGAGGAACGATTCATCGGCAAGAACTCCTTTTAGAAGTCCTAACAGGAGAAAAATTGATGCCAACCTGGAGAGAGGAATGAAAAGACCATTCTACGTTTTGGTACTACCTTTGTTAATGGTGTTCGTAATTTCCACTTCAGCCTGGGCGGCACGTATTGGAGCTTTCTACACACTTAAAAACGACATATGTACAGGGGGGAAAATCAACTTTGAGAACGATTATTGCCTGAAAGGAACGAGAGTGGTTGTTCGGAAGGGCCACCGGATGCAAGTTCTCAAGATGGATAACCAGGGTAATGTCACCGAAGTTCGGGTCTTCAACAGGGATGGATCCTTGAAGGGGGTTCTTCGGTGTTATCTGAACTGTTCAAAAGGAGAGTGCATGACTGCTGGCTCAATGTAGTCATGATCATGGTAACCAGAAGATGGAGTCCGTCCACAGGAGGGGAATCGGGTTTCCGGACCATCTGTACGGAACGTGAAGACATGAAAAAAGCCCGGTTTTACGCGGGCTTGATCACTTTACTGGGGGGCGAACGATAAAATGTCACCCGCCGGGAGCATAACGTGTCCTCTTCCAAAAGCCTTGGGTTCGATTCCCCATCCGCTGTCAATTCCAAAATTGTCAACTGATCCCCTGCTTGATGACATATTACGGATTATTCGAGCCCTGAAACGAGATCGAAAAACTCCCGGAGAATTTCTCGGTGTCAGTGACGGACACCCCATGGTTGGTATAAAAGGTCCGCCAGTCCCTCACCCCTTCGGAAACAGTCGTGAAGATCTCATTCGCCTCGCTTTGTGAAAGACCAAATCTTGCGGCCTCCGAAAGGGCATTTTCTCGCGTCGCCTTCCGG
>DAIEST010000226.1 GCA_027346125.1 Leptospirillum sp.
CCGTGGAAGCCCCCTTGCGCCTGGTGCCCTATGTGTCTTTCTGGCGGGAGTACAAAAGACGGTTTCCGCAGGTTCCCCTGGAGTTCCACCGGACCCATCCTCCCGGCGCCTGCTGCGAAACGGACTATAAGGGGAGCCGTCCGGGGGTTCAGCCAGTATCTGTCTGTAGACGTGACACTGACACAACAAAAAGGCGACTTTCTGGGTTCCATGGACCGGGCTTACCGGGACTTTGGATGCATTCCTCAGATGTGGTTTCTTTGAAATCTCTCGTTAGAGTCGTTGTTTTTCGCTATCGATATTGAATTAATAATGCAATTTCATTAATAATGCATCTGCATTACCATGATTGCAATGTGACTGCTCCCCGGCGTAACCGCCGGAGCTTTCGGGGGCTAACTCCGAGACTCCAGCCCGAGTCTCAAAATGTTCAGGGAGGCGTTGTGGTCCCGGTCCTTCTCCATATTGGCAGCACGGACAACGGTACGTCCGGTCGGACAGCGGCATCTTCTGCCGATGGCCGCAGAAGGAACAGGTCTGGGACGTATAGGCCGGATTGATCTTCCCAAACTCCCGACCGGCACTCTCAGCCTTATATCCTCGTTCTGAAGGGCGAGGTCTTGCGGCGCTTTTTTGATAAACGGCGTCTCCCTTATCATTGATCTAAGGAGTAAGGAGGGGTCGTATGGGAAGGGAACTGAATGTCCTTGCAATCATTCTTGCCGGGGGGGAAGGCAAAAGGCTGTATCCCCTGACGCTTGACCGCGTCAAGTCGGCCGTCCCGTTCGGAGGGGCCTACCGGATCATCGATTTTGTCCTTTCAAACTTCGTCAACTCCGGCTATTACCGGATCAAGGTCCTGACCCAGTACAAATCCCACTCGCTGAACACCCACCTCTCCAGGGGGTGGAGGCTTTCCCCCCTTCTCGACCAGTATGTGGATCCCGTTCCCGCCCAGATGCGCAGGGGTCCCCACTGGTTTCAGGGTACAGGGGATGCGGTCTACCAGAACCTGAATCTCATACTGGACGAGAACCCCGATCTTGTCTGCGTGTTCAGCGGGGATCATATCTTCAAGATGAATATCCGGCAGATGGTGGACGAACATGTCGAGACCGGAATGCCCGTGTCTGTCGCGGCCATTCCGGTGCCGCTGGAAGAGGCCTCCTCGTTCGGGGTGATCCGGGTGGACGACCGGTGGCGGGCGGAGTCTTTCCTCGAGAAACCGGAATGTCCGGATCCGATGCCGGGCCACTCCGACCTTTCCCTGGCCAGCATGGGAAATTACATCTTCGATGCGAAGTTCCTGATCGATGTCCTGACCCGGGATGCGGGGGACGATGATTCTTCCCACGATTTCGGAAAGAACATTCTTCCCAGTCTTGCGAAGCAGAGGTCGGTTCACGTTTATGATTTCAGCCGGAACACGATTCCGGGCATGACCGAGGTGGAAGAAGGATACTGGCGGGATATCGGCCAGATCGACTCGTACTGGCAGGCCAATATGGATCTGGTCGCCGTTTCTCCTGCGTTCAATCTTTACAATCCCCACTGGAACATCCGGACCTATCGTCCCCAGTTGCCTCCTGCCAAGTTCGTGTTCGCGGACGAGGCCAACCGCCGGGTCGGGATTGCCACGGACTCGATCGTCAGTTCCGGATGCATCATTTCCGGAGGTCATATCGACCGGACGATTCTTTCCCACAATGTCCGGATCAACAGCTATTCGAAGGTGTCGGAGTCGATCCTGTTCAACGATGTCGATATCGGCCGGTATTCGCGTATCCGGAGGGCCATTGTGGAGAAAGGTGTCCGGGTTCCCCCCTATACGGTGATCGGCCACGATCCGGAAGAGGACAGAAAGCGTTTTCATGTGTCTGCCGGTGGGGTTGTCGTCGTCACCCCGTCGGATTTCGGTTCGGCGAGGGGGTAGTTTGAGGGCAAAGGTCCTGTTTGTCTGGCATATGCACCAGCCTTTCTACTACGATCCGGTCATGCGGGAAATGTCTCTTCCATGGGTCCGGCTTCACGGGATCAGGGGATACAGCGATCTGCCGTTCATGATCGAGCATTTTCCCCAGGTCCATCACACGGTCAATCTTGTTCCGAGCCTTATGGACCAGATCGAGTTGCTGGCTTCTGGGACCGTTCTGGACTCCTATTACCAGCTCTCCGCAAAAACGGCATCCGATCTTTCCCCGGAGGAAAAGGTCTTCCTGCTCCGGAACTTCTTTTCATGCCCTTACGAATCCATGATCAAGCCCTATCCCCGGTATGCCTCCCTGTGGTCCAGGGTCACTTCCAGATCCTTCCAGCTGGCCGATGAATGGGAAAAGCTGGCATCGACGATGGGGAGCCATGATTTTCTGGATCTTCAGGTCTGGTTCAACCTGACATGGTTCGGCTATGCCGCCCGGAAGACCTATCCGGTGATCGAGGAATGGGTGAGGAAGGGCAGCCAGTTCACCGAAGAGGAGAAGCAGTCTGTCCTGAATCTCCAGACCTCCATTGTCGGAGGACTGATTCCGACATACCGGAATCTTCAGTCGGAAGGCCTGATCGAGATTTCTTCAAGCCCCTATTTTCACCCGATTCTTCCGCTCCTGATTTCCTCCAGAATTGCCAGGAGGCCGCGTCCGGACATCAGCCTTCCGGAGGAATTTTCCTGGCCCCAGGATGCCGGGAATCAGCTCGGACTGGCATTGAAACGCCATGAAGCGCTCTGGGGGAAGCGCCCGGGAGGGGTCTGGCCGTCGGAGGGGTCGGTCTGTCCGGAGCTTATGGGGATCGCGGCTTCCATGGGCATCCGGTGGATGGCCACCGACGAGGAGATCCTGCGACAGTCCCGTCCTTCGGAACACTGGAAAGATCTGTCTCCCTATAACATCTACT
>DAIEST010000249.1 GCA_027346125.1 Leptospirillum sp.
CAGATCGAAAAATGCCGGATTGGCGTAGAGAACCCGATATTCTTCCGAATCCGTTTCCAGAATGGCCAGAGGGTGGGGGAGCTCTTCCAGCGCTTTTTCCTGGATTTCCTGAGGGCGGGAAGGATTCTCCGGAAGGGGAGAAGGGAGGTGTTCGCCCCCCTGCCGGAGGGCGATGGTCATGAGACGGGCGAAGGGAGTGAAGAAATCGGCGCCGAGCCGGTCGAAGTAGTCGATCTGGTCGGACGAGAGGGCCAGAAATGACTGACAGTCTGTTTCCCGGGGAAAAACCGGCAGGAAGAGAATGCTTTCGATCCTATGGGAAAGGGCTTTTTTCTTCCAGACTGTAGCGGATTTTCCTCCGGAGCGGATGTTCCACTGGACCGGGATGCCGGTGGAGAGGGATTCCAGCCCCGGAGGCAATGGTTGGCCCATCAATTCTTCGGCAAAGGCTTCCGCTGGTCCGGATGCGTACACGGGACGGAAGATGATGTCACGGAAACCACCCGGATCCAGGCATGCGAGACGGATATGGGGAACGAAGCGGACAAGCGTCTCCAGAATGCCGCGTCGGACGGCCTCCGGGTCGGCCTGATGGTCGGCCAGCATTCGGGTGGCATCGGAGAGTGCCTGATAGAGACGCTTTTGTTCTTCAGAAAGCGTAAGTTTTCCGCCCGGCAATACGAATCCCTTTCCTCCCGTTAAGGGAGATGGAAGAGAAACATGAGAGTCCGTATCATTAATTCCGTATGCCCGTTATGCCGTTTGGGAGGAGTCAGGATTCTCCTTCGGCGGAAGGATTGACCATGGCCAAAAGACCCGGCCTCTCAAACGACGGATTCCGGAGAATTCTGAAGAATGTCAATAGAACGAGAACGGCCGACACAAGAAGAAGGACGACCCCTATGGTGGTGTCGAGCCGCATGTGCCTGGACCAGAAACTCTGGACCAGTTC
The DNA here is from genome assembly GCA_027346125.1 of Leptospirillum sp. GTDB lineage: Bacteria > Nitrospirota > Leptospirillia > Leptospirillales > Leptospirillaceae > JAJYGC01. Next base: position 953 of record DAIEST010000249.1, read on the forward strand.
AATGCCTGCAGATGCGGTTACCGCAATCATGAAGACCATGGGAATTCCCGTTGTCAACGCATACCACCATTTCGCCCGGTTCATGAGAAGCAGGGTACCGACTGCCAGTGCGATCATTCCAAGGATCTGGTTCGAGAGTCCGAACAGGGGCCAGATCGAGGCAACCGTTCCGGAGGTGATGAACCCGCTCCATCCGGCGACGACCAACGCCGTAAAAAGTGCGCCTGTCATCCACTTTCCGGAAAGGGCGGGAAAAAGGCTGACGGCAGATTCTTCCAGGATGTTGCGGGCTACCCGTGTTCCTGCGTCCAGTGTGGTCAGGATGAAAATCCCCTCGAAGAGAAGAATGAACTGGAAGAGGTCGCCCAGGTAGGGAATGAGGATCGACCAGCGCGAGAGGATGAAGGACATTCCGGCTGCCAGGGAAATTGCCCCTCCCGGACGTCCCTGCAGGGTGGCTCCCACCATCTGGGAGAGATTGTCGAGGGAATGGACCGGCCAGTTCATCCCCGCCAGTGTCTGGGGGGAAAGATGGGTGTTGATGGCCAGGTAGTCCCCGGGATAGAGTGCAGCAGCGGCAATCAGTGCGATCACCGCGACAAATCCTTCTGTCAGCATGGATCCGTAGCCGATCAGAAAGGATTCGGATTCCCGGGAAAGGAGACGACTGGTGGTTCCGGAGGAGACAAGGGAATGGAACCCCGACAGCGCCCCGCAGGCAATGGTGATGAAGACGAAAGGAAAGACGGCGCCGGGGACAACGGGACCTCCTCCTCCGAGGAAGGAACTGACGGGTGGGGCATGCAGTGCCGGGTGGATGGCGATGACAGCGAGCCCCAGCAGGACAACCGTTCCGATCTTCAGAAAAGAAGAGAGAAAATCTCGGGGAACAAGAAGTATCCAGGGCGGCAACAGTGCCGCGATGAAGGTGTAGGCAGCAAGTCCGAACACGATCTCGTTTCTTGTGAAATCAAGGGCTCCTCCCGTGTGTGCCACAATCCATGGGCCACAAAGAAGGGAAGTCAGAAGGGCTGCCGAACCCATCAGAGAGATGGTTCCGGTACGCGCGGGAACCCTGATGAGTCCGTATCCCATGACCAGCGCGATCGGGATGGTGGTCAGGAGGACCCATGTCGCCCATACATTGTGTTTCAGGGTATTGGTGACAGCCAGTCCCAGGCCGGCGAGGGCCAGGATCAGAATGGCCAGGACGGCGATACCCGTCAGTTTTCCGCCCCATTCGCCGAGGACAGAGCTTGCCAGTCCGACGAGACTCATGGCCTTCCGGCGCGAGGACGCGACCAGAATGACGAAGTCGTGAACGCCTCCGGCCAGAATGGCGCCGAACAGGATCCACAGGAATCCCGGTACATAGCCGTACTGGGCGGCAAGGACCGGACCGATCAATGGACCGGCTCCGGCGATTGCCGCAAAATGGTGGCCAAAAAGAACCCATTTGGAGGTGGGACGGAATTTTGGGTCGTTGGGGTACAGGCAGGCCGGTGTTGGCGTGTCGTCCGACAATCCTGCCACCTGTGTGGCGAGAAAGACGCCATAGGTCCGGTAGGCAAGCCAATAGAGGCCGACGCTGGTCAGGACGAGCCAGAGCGCTCCGACAGGTTCTCTGGAGCCGACAATGTGGAACAGTCCTCCGGTCGACAATGCCCCGACGATCGCGAAAAGGAAAAGTTTCAGACGGTGGTCCCAATGTTCCACTCGGAACGTCTCCCTTGGAATGGCCCCGGAAATGGGCCGAATAATACAGGATATGCGGAAACAGGCATAAAAAGATCCAGTTTTCTAGTGTCAGACATTATCCTGCAGATACCGCCTGTTTTTCAACCAGCTGGGAGGCAAGCCGGATGGCGGCGATAAGGCTGCCCGTCTGTGCGATCCCTTTTCCGACGATGTCATAGGCCGTTCCGTGGTCGACGGATGTCCGGATAATCGGAATTCCGATGGTGACATTGATCCCCTTGCCAAAAGAAAGCATCTTGAGCGGAATCAGTCCCTGGTCGTGGTATTGGGAAACGACGACGTCGTATCGTCCCTGCGCGGCTTTGGCGTAAAGGGTATCGGCAGGAAGAGGACCGTCCACGTCGATTCCTTCCGATCGGGCCTCAAGGACCGCAGGAAAGATGAACCGATTTTCCTCGTCGCCGAAGAGGGAGGCTTCGCCCGCGTGGGGGTTCAGTGCGGCTACCGCGATTTTGGGGGAAGAAATGGAAAGCATCTCCATTGCGCGGGCGGCAAGCTGGATCGTTTCCAGTACCCGTTCCCTTGTTATTTTTTGTGCGATCTCCCGAAAGGGGATGTGGGTCGTGACGAGAATGACCCTCAAGGGCCCGCCCACCAGCATCATCCCGACTTTCCCGGCCCCGGTGAGGTGGGCGATGAGTTCGGTGTGTCCGGGATAGTTGAAGCCGGCAGCATGCAGCACCTTCTTGTTCAGGGGGGCGGTAACGATGCCTGAAACCTTCCTTGCCATCGCGAGGTCCACTCCGGTCTTGACGCAGTAATAGGACCAGCGCCCCGCCATGACATGGCTGGTTCCCGGAGTGACTTCCTCCAGCGGGTCGGTATGGCTGGGGGGGAGAACCGCCAGGATGGAGGAATCCCATGGAGCCTGATCCGGCGAGGAAATTTCCTGGACAATCAGCTCCGGGGCATATTTCTGGGCGAGACTCCGGAAGAGATCCGGATCTCCGATGGCAATCTTCCGGATATTTCTGATTTCGCTCTCCAGCCATCCCTTGACGATGATTTCCGGTCCGATCCCTGCCGGATCCCCCATCGTGATGGCAAGCGGTTTTTCTGGGTCAGTCTGAATGGCCGGTGTCACAAGCATGGTTTTCTTCCTCCCGGAATGGTTCGATATGGACGATGACTTCAATGACTGAGGGGTAACGGTTCTTGATGCGTTTTTCCACGTCGTGGGAGATGGAGTGGGCATTGGCGACTGTGAGGTTGTCGTCGACGTGGAGATTCAGATCCATGTAAATCCTGGACTCGGTGCCCCGGGACCGGACGGAGTGACAGCCAAGAACTCCGGGCGTTTCCAGCGCAAGCCGGGTGATGGAGTCCGGATCCATCGGGCTCCGGTCCGAAAGAACCCTGGTGCCTTCCCTCATCAATTCGTATCCGGCTTTTCCGATCATGATGGCAATGAGGAACCCTACGATCGGATCTGCCTTCGGGTACCCCAGACCGGATGCCAGAAGTCCCGCGATGACCGAAATCGATGCGAAAAGGTCGGATCGGATATGAAGCGCATCGGCTTTGACCAGTGCATTCCGTGTTTCCTGTCCGACTCGTTCCTCCATCCCGACGAGAAGGATCTGGAGTCCCATCGATATTACCATGACAACGATCGAAGAGACAGAGAAGATGGAAGAAGTCGCCGTCCGGTAGGACTCGTAACTGTGGCTCAGAACTTCGTATCCCGTCAGGAGCAGGAAGATCCCCACGGCAACCTGGGCCAGTGGTTCGAATTTGAAGTGGCCGTAAGGATGATCCGCGTCGGGTGGGCGATTGGCGATGGTGACTCCACCCAGGCAGATCAGGTCGGAAAGGGAGTCCAGAAGCGCGTGATATCCGTCTGCCAGCATCCCGACGGAATGGATGGCGTGCCCCCAGGTGATCTTCAGGACGGACAGGGACATATTGATTCCCAGGGCAAGAAGGAGAATGCCGGTTGGTGTCCTGAGTCCGGAAGGGATGATGCTCATCTAGGGTGAGCTTCGCTTGCGCAATGCGGCTCCCGTGTGGGAGTTCCTGACCTCCATGAGTGTTTCGGGGGTTCCCACGGTGACAACTTCTCCCCCGCAGTCCCCGCCTTCGGGGCCGAGGTCGATCAGGTAGTCTGCATTCAGGATAATGTCGATATTGTGTTCGATGATGATGACCGTATTTCCTTGCCCGACCAGGGCGTCCAGCGTGTCCAGAAGTTTCTGGATATCGGCGAAATGGAGACCGGTCGTGGGTTCGTCGAGAATGTACAGGGTTCGTCCGGTAGAGCGTCGGGAAAGCTCCTTTGCGAGCTTGATCCGCTGGGCCTCCCCTCCTGAAAGGGTTGTCGCGGACTGTCCCAGATGGATGTAGTCCAGTCCCACGTCCCGGAGCGTAGTGAGCTTTGACCGGATTGCCGGCACTGGCGAGTAGAACTCCAGTGCTTCTTCGACGCTCATCTGGAGAACGTCGGAAATGGTTTTCCCCCGATACCGGATTTCGAGCGTTTCCCGATTGTATCTGAGTCCCTTGCACTGGTCACAGGTGACATAGACATCCGGAAGGAAATGCATTTCGATTTTCAGGACCCCGTCTCCCTGGCAGGCTTCGCAGCGTCCTCCCTTGATGTTGAAGCTGAACCTTCCGGCTTCGTATCCTCGTGCGCGGGATTCGGGAACTTGCGCGAAGAGTTCCCGGACGGGAGTGAAGAGACCCGTATAGGTGGCCGGGTTGGATCTTGGCGTCCGTCCGATCGGCGACTGGTCGATGTGAACGACCTTGTCGATCTGGTCCACTCCGCGTATTTCCCGGCACTTTCCCGGACGTTCGCGGGAGCCGTAGAAGACCTTTGCCAGTCTCTTGTAGAGAATATCCAGGACCAGCGTGCTTTTCCCGCTCCCTGAGACCCCTGTGACAACCGTGATGAGTCCAAGCGGAAAGTGGACATCGATCCCTTTCAGGTTGTGTTCTGTCGCTTCGATGACAGAGAGCCAGCCCTTGGGCGTCCGGTGGGTGACCGGGCGGGAAATGGTTTTTTTCCCGGACAGATATTCTCCGGTGATGGAACGTGGGTTTCGCCGGATCTCTTCCGGAGTGCCCTGGGCCAGGATCTCTCCGCCCATACGTCCTGCGCCGGGTCCCATATCGATCACATGGTCGGCCATCAGGATGGTTTCTTCGTCGTGCTCCACTACGACGACCGTATTGCCGAGATCCCTGAGATGGGTCAATGTGGCCAGCAGCTTCTGGTTGTCCCGAGGGTGTAAGCCGATAGACGGTTCATCGAGGATATAGAGAACCCCTGTCAGTCCGGAGCCAATCTGAGTGGCCAGACGGATTCTCTGGGATTCTCCGCCTGAAAGGGTTCCGGCGCCTCGGGACAGGGTCAGGTAGTCGAGGCCGACTTCCCGGAGAAAGGAGAGCCGGGTCCTGAT
>DAIEST010000268.1 GCA_027346125.1 Leptospirillum sp.
GATCCGGTCTGCAAGCCTCAAAAGGACAAACGCACCTCCACCGGGAAGACCAACGATTTTTCCGGGGTCCGACAACGGGGGGGAGAACTTGACGAAATTGGCACAATCCTGCTTGAGGCACCCTCTGGGAAACAGGTAAACTCCATTCATCAGGAGCGCGGAAAGGTAGAGCCTCCCCGTCCCGTCCTCCCCCATTCCGCGAAAACCGTACTCCGTCATGGGGATTTCAAGACCGGGGTAATTGTCTTTTAAAACCAGCGGCCCGGAAGCCAGAACGTTCCTCCCATCCTGAAGAAGGAGAATCGCCAGACCGACAAGAAGAACGGACATCACCCGAAATTTTTTACCCAATCTGTTTCCTTTCATCCCGGAGGGTGGAGCGCAATCTGGTTGTCTATCGCATGAAACAGCCGGAGAATGCTGTTCCGGTTCGCCCCAAGATCGGGACGACGGGCAATCGAACTCGACTGCGCCCAAACATGGAGCCCGTACTGCATCGGAGTCATCCTGATCTCCATGTTCTGGGGGGAGCGCCAGAAACTTCCTGGAACCCGGACCCGGATGACTTCGGCCTGGGACCCGCCCGGTCCCGGATCCGCAAGAAGTTCCCAGCGGTCAAAATGGCCGATCCCCAGAAGGATATCCTTCCGGAGCAGGGCCGGGTCTCCCAGATAGTCCCTGGGAGCGACTTCCGGAAGAGGATAATCCGAAGCGGTCCACGCCGAGGAAAGGGAAAGATAGACACCGAGCCGCCTTGCCGCTCCCGGAGCAGTGAAAAATCCCGCATTATTGGCGATCAGATCCCCGACTCCATACAAGAGAGCACACAGAAACAGGACTCCCGAAATGACGGAAAACCAGCGCCATTTCATCAGTGCTCCGACAAACCTTCAAGATACCTTTCGGCGTCGATCGATGCCATGCAGCCACTTCCCGCCGCAGTGATCGCCTGCCTGTAGATCGGGTCCTGAACATCTCCCGCGGCAAAAATTCCCGGAACCGATGTGCGACTCCCTCCAAAGGTCCTGATGTAGCCTTTCGAATCCATCTCGACCACCCCCTCCAGGAATCGGCTGTTAGGGGTATGCCCAATCCCCAGGAAAAATCCTTCGCAAGGGTAATCGATTTCCGAGCCGTCCTGCGAATCCCGGAGCCTCACTCCCGTAACCCGCCCCTGGGAAACATCCTTGACCTCGATGACATCCTTGTTCCACAGGAACTCGATCTTCTTGTTCGCCCGGGCCCTTTCCTGCATGATTTTGGACGCACGGAGGACATCCCTTCGGTGGATGACCGTCACCTTCCGACCAAAACGGGTCAGGAACAATGCCTCTTCCAATGCCGTGTCTCCCCCGCCGACCACAACGATTTCCTTCTCCTTGAAAAAGAATCCGTCGCACGTGGCGCAGGCGGAAACGCCCTGCCCCATGAGAGCCCGTTCGGAGGGCAGTCCAAGATAACGGGCCGAAGCGCCGCTGGCCACGATCAATGTCATCGTTTCGATCGGCTCCCCGTCGTCGCACTGGATATGGATCCCATTCCCCTTCACGGATACCTTTTCGACATTGCGGCCCTCGAACCGGGTTCCGAATCTCAACACCTGCTCTCTCATCTGTTCGATCAATTCCGGACCGGTGATCCCTTTCGGGAACCCCGGGAAATTGTCGACATCCGTCGTTGTCGTCAGCTGACCGCCCGACTGTGGCCCCTCGATCACCAGCGGAGACAAAAAAGCTCTCGCGGAATACAGCGCGGCAGTCAACCCGGCAGGACCGGACCCCAATATCACAACTTTTTCCACATACCCTCCGTGCACATCACCAAACAAACACAAAAACCGCCCGAACCACAGGATTTGAAGCTATCACCGAGACCGGGCCGCGTCAACCCGCCCGGAATCCCGTATCGTCATTCGCCCGATTCGCCCGACAACTGCGCTGCCGACGACGTGCGAAGCGGTACAGAACGGACAACACCTTTTTCGGTCACGAATTCCGGATAGTCAAGCCCCGCAGCAAACTTCAATGCCGCCTGGTCGACCCCCATGTGATACTGTGCGGCAGCCAGACTCGCCTCGGTATCCAGCAGATAGACTTCGGACAAAGTCAGCGCAACGATCGAGATCAGGTTCGCCTGGTATTTCCTGTTCGCCAGCAAAAGGGCCAGTTTCGCTTCGTGAACGGCACGGGTATAGGCCACAATATCGGCCGCATCGGCACGAATGCGGTCATAGGCCCTTACGACCTCAAGCCGGATCCGGATTCTCCAGTCCTGTTCATGATACTTGGAGGTGATGCTGGCTTCCCGGGCTCTTGCGACCATGCCCCGGATCATCCCGCCCGTATAGATCGGAACGTTTACCATTGCACCGCCGGTCCACCATCCCGGGGTATAGCTGAGCCCGTTCACCATGTTGTTAAGGTATCCATAAGATCCGAAGGCTGAAATGTAAGGATAATGCTTGGCTTTCTCGGCAGCGGTCCGTTCCACTCCGGACTGGTATCGATGGGCCGTTGACAGAAGCTCCGGCCGTTGCTTCAGTCCCGATTGAACCAGTCCTTCGAGAGGGATCGGAACCATGGAAGTCGGGCTTTGATCCGGAAGGGAAAAGTCCGAGCGGCCGGCCTTGCCCATCCCCATGGCTTCATTGAGACGGGCAACCTGTGTCTTCAGGTCATTTTGCTCATCCACAAGGATCGCTTGCGCCTTTTCCAGATCGACGACCGCCAGATCGTAATCCAGGCGCGATTTGTAATTG
>DAIEST010000275.1 GCA_027346125.1 Leptospirillum sp.
ACTTCCACCTTTCCTGAGAAACACGTCTAGCGGCTCCAAAAATCAGCCGATAACAACAAAAGGGGAGTCTACCAAAATACTTGCCCAAAAAGCAAAACACCCTGTTCGTACGTTCCTGCCGGAACAATCCGGATCCCGGCAGGGAGCCCCCCGAAAGTTCCTCGCTCCTGAAAATAAACTGTGTTCGAAAATGCTCCTTGCCATAGAAGACAGACGATTCTCCCATTTCCCTCAGACGGGATTCCATCTCTCCCCGGAGCACAACTTCTTTCCCCCGGGTGGGTTGGATCCTGATTTTCCGCCGAAACCAGCTGCTCAAGACAGGCCAATATCTGTCTGGGTGCGAGAAGCCCGCCAACATCGATATCGATCAGGATGTTCGCATCACTGACAAGCAGCAACATCGCTGCCCTCCAGAGACCGTACGGTCTGGAAGGCAATCAGCGACATTTTCATCAGTTCCGCCGCTTTTGATTCCCCGATATAACCTTCTGCGAGCGCATGGAAGACCCGTTGCTCAAACACGTGCGCTTTCTCGGCCGGGTAAGGTTTTCCCGGCTCAACGAGATGCCAACCCTTGATCCGAAAGAGCTTCAGTCGCCCGTCGCGCCATGCCGGTGTCACGATACCGAGATCGCGAGCCCGATAGAGAATGCCGGACATGCTGAGTCCGAACTCTTCCTTGAGCAGCGCGAGTTCTTTAGGCTCGATGTCGCTGCGGTGCGCCCCGAGTTCCTGAATCACTGACTGGCGCGGGATCAGGAAGGCACCGGCAAAGCGGTTGCAGGCCATCTCCTCGTCGAGATCAGCTGCCAGCCGATTGGCGAGCATCAGATGTCCAAGTTCGTGCGCGAGCGTGAAACGCTGGCGGTCGCCAGGCCAATTGCTGCCGACGACGACGATCGGAATCTGGTTGACGGATGCGGCCAATCCGTCGAATTTGGGGTTGGTGTTGGCATCGATCATGAACACCCGGATGCCGTGTGTCTCCAGAACATCGACCAGATCGGGAATCGGATCGTAGCCCAAATCCCATACCTTGCGCACCGTTTCGGCGGCGTCCTCGATCTGAGTGAAATCGGTAACGGATACCGGAAGCCCCTCCACCGGGGAAAAAGGGAGAACAGGCGGCGCAGAGAACAGATTTTCGAGTTCGATACGACGCTCGATCTGATCGATCACCTCATGCTCGATGGCCTCCAACCGCTTTTTGGGCAGGGTACTGCGCTTGCGGTACGCAATCCGGTCGAGCGACACTGTCTCCGGACGGAAAAAATACTCGGTGCGCACATTGAGCACCCGAGCGAGCTTGAGCAGGGTACCAGACGACGGAGTCGCTTGTTCGTCCTCGTACTTCTTGATGGCGGCATGAGACAAACCGAGCCGGGATCCCAGCTCGCGAAGCGACAGGCCTGCCGCCTTCCGGGCCCGGTACAAGCGTTGACCAATCATCATCAGATCCTCCATTTGAGGTTTACAATAGTAATTAAAACAATTATTATTGTAAACCTCAAGACCCCGGATTCCTGATCAGGACCGGATCCAGGCCCCTCGACCGGTTGGGATATCTGACCATCAGTCCTTGTTTTCGGCCGAAACCAGTTGCTCAAGGTAGGCCAGTATCCGTTTGGGCTCCGGGGGACACCCCGGGATCTGCCCGTCGACCGGAATCACTTCCGGGACTCCCCCCGAAACGGCGTAACTCCCGCGAAAGATCCCCCCGTTACAGGCGCAATCCCCCAACGCGATCACATAACGGGGATCCGGCATCGCCTCATGAGCGGCCCTCAGGGCATCCTTCATCGCCAGCGTGACCGGACCCGTCACCAGCAGGACATCGGCGTGACGAGGGGACGCCACAAAACGGATCCCGATGGACTCCGGGGCGTAGAACGCCTGGGTGAACGCATGGAGTTCCAGTTCGCATGCATTGCAGGATCCCGCATCCACATGGCGGACAGCAAGGCTTCCCCTGACAAGGGGACAGGGCTTCACCGGAGGACCTGGCTCCGGGAGGGGTTCGGTGAGCGTTCCGGTCCTGAAGATTTTCAGCAGTATCTTATGCATTTTCCACCCCCGTCCCCGCCATCGGGCAATAGGTCCGCATTACAGATCGTGTCCGCTGTAGCTGAGGTTGAACGACTTGTTGATCAACGGAAAGTCGGCCACAAGATTTCCCGGAACCGTCTGTTCGAGCGCTGGCCAAAGGAGCCATGAAGGATCGTGACAATGGGCATCGAGAACAGTCCCTCCGGAACCGAGACGCACCCAGCAGAGCACCTCGCCCCGCCAGCCCTCCACCCAGCCGACTCCTTCGAAAGGGGAGAACGTCTCTTCCGGCTGAATGAAAAACGGGCCCTCGGGCAAGGCCTCCAGAACCGAGTCGAGAAACGACAGGGAATGGCGGACCTCCTGGAAGCGGACCTGAACCCGGGCCGAGACATCCCCCAGCCGGGAGATCGACACCGGCACATGCACCTGATCGTAGGGCGGAACGGGATGGGAATGTCTCAGGTCGTACATCTGTCCGCTCGCCCTTCCCGCAACGCCCCCCAGCCCCCATCTGCCCGCCAGCATCGGATCGAGCCACCCGGTCCCGGAGAAACGATCCTGCAACCCTCCGTGCTCGTCATAAATCGTCTTGAGTTCCAGAACATCCGACTTGGTCCTGGCGCATTCTTCTCGCAACAGGGCAAGTTCCTGCCTGCCGAGATCCCCGGCGACACCGCCCGGAACGACCGTATCCATCAGGTAGCGGTGGCCGAAGATCCGGGCATTGGTCCTCAAGAACTCCTCTTTCAGACGGCCGAACTGGACCGAACCGAAACCGAACCCCGCATCGTTTCCCAGGGCGCCAAGATCCCCGAGATGATTGGCGATGCGTTCCCGTTCAAGAAGAATGGAGCGGATCCAGAGCGCTCTCCGGGGAGGGGGAGAACCGGTGGCCACCTCGACCGCATCGGAAAAAGCGGTCTGGAAAGCCACCGCGGAATCCCCCGAAACCCGTCCGGCAAGCCGGGCGGCATCCGAAACGGAACGGTTCCGGAAAAGCGTTCTCACCCCCTTGTGCGCGAATCCGAAACGCTCTTCCATCCGGAGAAGCTTCTCTCCCACGACCTGAAAACGAAAATGGCCGGGCTCGATGATTCCGGCATGAATGGGTCCGACAGGAATCTCGTGCACTCCCTCCCCCTCGACACGGACGAACGGATACTCCTCCTGCGGAGAATCCGCGCCTTCCGGGGATCGCTGGAAAGACGCATCCTGCGGAACCATCGGGGGGCCATCCCAGAGACCGTGATCCAGCCATGGTCTCTGGTCGGAAAGACCTGCGGGATCCCAGCCGTACAGATCCCGCACGGCCCGTTCCAGGCGATTGGCCAGGGGAAAGAGGAAGGCGATGGAAGGAAACGACCGGTCGTCGGCCGACAGCCGGAACCGGTAAAGGAGAAGTCCTTCCGCATCGGAAAATGCGGCCAGCACCGCCGGATCCGCCCCGGAAGTCCATGAGCCCCAGAGAGAGACGAGCCTTCCTCCCCGCTCCTTGATCCGCCGGACCCCCTCCAGATAAAGCCCGGGAGATTCGGGAGACGCCAGCGCAAACGGAACGGAAAAAGGAAACGGGGTTCCGAACGGGATCTCCCCATCCGGTCCGGACGACCATTCGATCGGGTTCAGCATCTCATCCTCTAAAGTGTGCCGAGCAGGTAACGGGCAGCGTTTTGATACCATCCCCAGAGAAACGAGGGAAGTCCGAGCCCCAGGATCAGGACAAGGAAAAGATGGGCTCCGACAGGAATTCTCGAGAAGGACGGAAGAGGACCGGCAGGAGCCTCCTCTCCGGAGACCATCTCCAGGATCCTGCGCATCAGAACCCCGAAAGCGACGGCGAGCGCAATCGCAAGAAAGGGGGCCGCCCAGGGATTCCAGTGCAGAAGGGAATCGAAAATCAGGAATTCGCTGGTAAAAATCCCGAACGGCGGCACCCCCAGAATGGCGCAACCCGAAAAAATAAGGGACCATCCGAGAAAAGGAGCGTGCTTCAATACTCCCCTGATCCCGTCGATCTTTTGGGAGCCGCACCATTGGGACACCGTTCCGACCAGAAAAAAGAGCGAGGATTTTGTGAGGCTGTGGAATGTCATGTGGACGAGCGCCGCAAGCGTTCCGATTTCTCCGCCGATTCCGAAACCCAGTGTTGCGATGCCCAGATGCTCGATCGAAGAGTAGGAGAAAAGACGCTTGACGTCCTTTCGCCCCCACATGGAGAAAACGGCGACCCAAATGCTCAGCAGGCCGAACACGATGAGAATCCCGGAGGTGAAGGAAACGCCCAGCGCCCCGTCGACCAACAGCTTGATCCGCACGATGGCATATAAAGCCACGTTCAGCAGAAGGCCGGAAAGGATTGCCGATGCGGGGGTGGGTCCTTCCGCATGGGCGTCCGGAAGCCAGCCGTGAAGGGGAACAATCCCGACCTTGGTCCCGAACCCCACAAAGAAAAAAATGAACGAGAGAAGGAGGACCTGAGGGTTCAGATGGGCTTTGACCTGATTCAGGGTTGTCCAGAGAAGGGCCGTTCCTCCCGGCCCCAATTCCTTTTCCGCGGCAAAATACAACAGGATGAGTCCGAAGAACGCCTGCGCGATCCCCACACCCAGAAGAACGAAATATTTCCATGCCGCTTCGATGCTCTTGGGAGAGCGGTAAAGGCTGATCAAAAACGCGTTGGAAAGGGTCGCCGCTTCCAGGGCGACCCACAACAGGCCCAGATTGTTGGAGAAAAGCCCCAGCAGCATGGCAAAGATCAGCATCTGGTACATGCTGTGGTAGAGTCGGAGCCGGGCGGAGTCGAACTGTCCCCGGCCCTGTTCGAACCGGATATAGTGGACGGAAAAAACAGAGGTCGTCGTGGCCACCAGACCTGTCAGAACCACAAAAATGATATTCAGGTCGTCGGCAAAAAGCTGGTTCGAAAGGACAAAAATCCTGGCTCCGGAAACATGGTGCGCCACATTCAGCGAGGCAAGAAACGTCAGCGCCGACGCCCCGACATTGAAACGCGACGCCCAGGGTCGGGCGCCGAAAAAAGCCAGGAATGCGGCAGATCCCAAAGGGATCAGAAGGGTAGCGAGTATTTCCATGTCTTTTAGTCTTCCCAGGTTTTTTCCAGTCGTTCCAGATCGAGGTTCTCGAAACTTTCCCGTATTTGAAAAAAGAACACTCCGAACAGAAGGGTCCCGACCAGAACGTCGAGCGCCACGCCAAGCTCCACGATCATGGGCATCCCGTAAGTCGCGTTGATCGCCGAAAACAGAAGGCCGTTTTCGAGACTGAGCAGGCCCAGCACCTGGGTGACGGCTTTCCTTCGCGACAGGATGACCAGAAAGGACAGAAGAACGGTGGCGAGACCGAACCCGATCAACCCCTTCGAAATGGTGTTGGCCATCAGCGTCAGCGGTGCGGCGAGACTGGAGGAAAAAACCACGATCAGGATCCCGGTCACCATGGTCAGGGGAACATTCACCACAACCTCGACCTCCCCCCGAAGCCTCAGCCGGTGAATCAGCCGGAACAGGAGAACGGGGAGGACGACCACTTTGAGCGCAAGGGTGAAAAAGGCCAGCAGAAAAAGATGTTTCTCGCCCGAGACCACCCCGACAAAAATGGCATTGGCCGTCAGGATGATTCCCTGGACCGTGAAGACCCGGATCATGGTGAAGATGCGCCGGATGGACAGCATGACAAAAACAGTCAGCAGCAGAAGGCCACCCAGAAGCTGGATCACGGATTGTGCGACCGGATGTCCCACTCAGACCTCGAGAATGAAGTGCGAAAGGAAGCCCAGGATGGCCAACAGGAAGGCCAGCGTCATGAATTCGGGAACCCGGAAGATCCTGAGTTTCGCCATGATCGTTTCGAAAAGCGCAAGACCCGCCCCGGACACGAACAGTTTCCCCGCCAGAGCCGCGGAAGACAGAA
>DAIEST010000281.1 GCA_027346125.1 Leptospirillum sp.
GTTTCGCCGCCGGTGACGAGGATGTCTCCGTCAGGAAGAAAAACGGCTGCAGCCCCCGCCCGGGGAACCGGATCGCTTGCCACCCCGATCCATCTCCGGCTTTTGGGAATGTAGAGGTATGATGCTCCGGTGAAGCCGTCACTGTTGAATCCTCCGGTCACAAAGATGCGCCCGTCGGGAAAAGCGGTTCCGGCGGCATACGATACGCTCAGCGGGTACGAAGGAAGGCGGTCCCATCGGTGTCGTCCGGGATTCCATGATTCAACGGCGTTTGAAACGCCCTGGGGAGCCTCTCCTCCGATCACGACCGGATGGTTGTCCATTCCGTTCACGATCAGGAGAGAATCCCTGGGGGTGGGCATCGGGGGAAGGGCGACCCATCTTCTGTCCGGGCGCGGAGCCAGAAGGCCGACCATGCGGGACGAGTGGTCGAGACGGAAAGCCCCCTGCGAGGAGAATCCCCGGTGTCTGGCCGACAATACCGTCAGGACGGCCGATCTCCAGAGAACGGTTCCGGTGATCGCGGGGATGGCCCGTCCGCAGAAAGCGACAGTCTTTGTCCCCGTTTTTCCGTCCAGGGTGGAGTCGGCGAGATCGCTGGCAAGGGCGGCCCCCCATTCCCAGGCGTTTCCGCCCCTCCATCCGGCGATGGTGGCCAGGACAGCCTGTTCGGCTCGACCGGTTCTGGCCGGATGGCGTCTGCCGGGATGCATGGATCCGAAGATCAGGTCGATCTGCCAGTTGGCTTTCTTGAATGCGCGATGCCAGCTCCCTTTCTGTCCCGGATATCGGGAATGGATGAAAACGGACATTCGGTCCCGGGCGGTCGATTGGAAGTTGATGGATATGGAACGTCTGGTTCCGTTTCCGAAGGTTCCCGGGAGAAGAAGTGCGGAGTAAGCCAGAGAACCATTTTTGTTCCGGCAGGAGGAGGGGACGGGTGAGACCAGCCGGACTGGAATGCCGACAGGGATCCGGAGCCTGAACGCTCCCGTTCGGCTGGAGGGAACCGTTTCAAGGAGTTTTTCGTTCTTTCCCGTGAGGGAATCGATCCGGTAAACCTGAACGGTTTCAGACCCTCTCGGGGTCCACCCGCCGATCGGCAGCGTTGTTGCTGTGGCAGACGCCGGTCCGGCGTGCAGGATTGAGGTGGCGATCCAGAGAGCCTGAAGCAGGATGATCTGTCCTTTCATCCCGAGCACCTCCTTATCTCTTGGACTGTTTTCTCTGGAGAGCGTCCGGAGAGCCGTCTTCAAGGAAGAACCTTGATCGTTCCCCTGGCTGTCCTGGGATGGAAGTCCCCGAAAATCTCGTAGGAACCTTGAGGGAGCGGGCGAATGGGAACGTCGATGGAGCGGTGAGGCAGTATGATGATCTCGAATTCGAGGTCGTAGCTCTCGAACTCTTCCGGATGGTTCCCGTTATTGGTGACATGGAGGGTGAAGGGCTGATTCTGCCGGATGTGGATCGTATCGGGCCGGAACGTATGATTCTGGATGGAGATGGAAAAGACCTTTTGAGTGGAAGCCAGGGAAGGAATCGGGAGGAAGGGCAGTGAGAACGGAAGAATCAGCAGGAATCCGTACAGATTCCGTCGTGCTCCTGGAAAGGTCATCGAGTGGCTCCGGTCTTGTCCATCTGGTGTTTCCCGACAGGCTCTGGGCCGGGATGGGTAGTGAGTCTGAGCCAGAGAAACATGATCAGAAGATACCCCCAAACTGT
>DAIEST010000287.1 GCA_027346125.1 Leptospirillum sp.
ATCGGGAATAGAAAAACATTCGGCCGTTCAGTTCGCCCTCGGGCAAGGTATCTGCCAATGGAGTGAAGTTCGGACCACCGGTAATGGGATTCCACATTTTTCGATAGGCAGACAGGGCATCCGGACCATTTCGGGAAAGCGACGGCAGCGCGGAAGTCTCTTTTACCACCTTCTTTTTCTGCCCGGAACTGCCAGGAAGACGAGGAGAGGAATTCAGAGGGATCTGCTGACTCTCTTGTTTTTTGATCGCCGGAACCGCCTTTTTTCCAGTGTTTTCAGAATCGGGTACAGATACTGACGACGTCTCTCCGGAAGGAACCCCCTGCTGGACCGGCCCGGCAGCCTGGGTTTCAGTGGGCATCGACAAGACCAGCACCATTGCAAGGAAGAATCCCCGGAACAACCCTTGTCGGTTCTTGAAATGCCTCCTGAACACTTTTTTTCTTCTCCGATCTTGCCTATACGGAAACCTGAAAAAAGACAGTTCCGGTTTCATGGGAAAAGACGTCTGATGCCCCTTCGTCTTGCATTGCAATTCGGGCGGATCGTGGCATGATTCCTTGAAGAACTTTCTTCAATCAGACACAATGCAAAAACTAGACAAATCCGTCCCCTTCACGACGATCGACAATATATGGGCAAAATACCCGGAGGCTGGTGGTCACCCTCATCACAATCAGGGATTCCTCAGCCAAACTCCTGAAGGCAGGGGGTCGAAAAATTGGCCGACATGACCGATCACATCCGTCAAACCGATATTGAAGAACATTCAGGAAGGCGACCATGGGACTAGAAAAGATCGCCATTATCGACATCGGATCCAACTCCATGCGTCTTGAGATCCTTGCCCGAAGAGGATCGGATTACTGGCTCGTCGAAAAACAGAAGGAGACCGCCCGCATCTCTTCAGGAATGTACGACGAGACAATCATCACACCCGCTTCTCTTGAACGGGCCAAGTCGGCCCTTGCACGGTTCGCTGCCCTGATCGCCTATCACCGGGTGGATTATGTCCGATGTGTTGCGACCAGTGCCGTGCGGGACGCAAAAAACCAGTCCGCCGTCCTCAAGTCTCTTTCCGATGCCCTTCCCTATGAAATAGAGGTTCTTTCAGGAGACGACGAGGCATTTTACAGCTACTTCGGAGTCAAAAACAGTCTTGACATCAAAAATGGTCTCGTCTTTGACGTAGGAGGGGGGAGTACAGAATTCATCAGGACAGAGAAAGGAAAAATGGAATTCATCTGCACTCTTCCTCTCGGTGCAGTACGCCTGTCGGAAATGTTTTTCCGGAAAAACGGATCCCCTACCTCTTCCGAATGGAAAAAACTTGAAAAACATATCGAGCGGGTTCTCGCAGAAACACCTTCATCGGCCATCCCGACAATAGCCAATACCATCGGAGTGGGGGGAACCGTCCGGCAACTGGCGCGGATCTCCCAGCGGTCCCTGAAGTACCCCCTCTATCCGATGGTCCACCAATACTCCATGACCCGCAAAGAGGTAGACAGGATCGTTTCCCTCGTCCGGGACAATCCGGTGTCGCAGAGAAACGAATCCCTCGGAATTCCCAGGGACCGCTCCGACATCCTTCCGGCTGGCCTCCTTCTCATCTCAAAGATCATGGAGTTTGCCCGAAGCGAAACCCTGACTGTTTCCCAGCAGGGGCTTCGTTACGGTCTGTTCATGGAGTACTGCCTCGGTGGACGGGAGAAGACCGTAGAGGATCCTGCCTGGTCGACCATCCAGCGCATCGCGAAAAAATATGGCCGGTTCAGGGACTCGAAAGCCCAGAGAAAGCTCATTGTTCTCCTGGGAAAGACCCTCTTTCCGGAACTTTTCTCATCCCCCCACGAACGGACCCTGTTGTCGGCAATCGGAACGCTGTTCAATACACCGCTGTATTATCATCCCGTAAACGACACAACGAATATCGGAACATTGTTCCTGGAAGAAGATCTCCAGGGATTTTCCCACCGGGACAGGATC
>DAIEST010000022.1 GCA_027346125.1 Leptospirillum sp.
GAATGTCTACTGGGCTTCAGCCTTGCAATACCAGGAGCTTCCCTTGACGTTGTCCACGGCAGAGATCAGATCGGATGTCCTGAGCTTGCTTCCCGTGACGAATACCTTGTCCTGGGTGCTGTTGAACGAGACCTTCGTGACTCCGGGAATCTTTTTGAGTGCCTGTTTGACGTCGTCGAGATAAAACCCGCAATACTGTCCTCCCAGTTTGAGAGCGACCTTCTTCTCGGCCGCCGAAGCATTCCCTGCTGCGAGAATGATTCCCGCACAGACAGCGATCCCCAATAACAGTTTCTGGACGGATACTTTCATCATCGGTTTTCTCCTGAAAAAATCATCGAACGATCATTCGTTTCAGGCGGCAAGAGGTGATCAGCGGGTTTGACGCCTGATGAAAAAGGGTGCCCTGATTCTAATGATACCCCTTGTCCGGAAATTGTCTCTGGCGTGTTTTGATTTTCGGGGGGCATCTGAAAAATGGAGAGGAAGAAGGGAGAAAAGGCTGGTCAAAATCTGGTGGCTGTCCGGAAGCATCGGATTTTTCTCAGGCGTTCGAGCCCCGGTCGCGCCATGGATCCCATACCGGGACGATCGGGACTTCATGGCCCGGTTCCGGTCCTGATTCCGGAAAAAAGTAGGTGCAGTTGAATTCGACATCTTCAAGATCCTGGCGGTCGAGAGGAAATGCCCTGCAGGCCATCGGGCGAAACGAATTGTAAATGCGGCAGGCCGTATGGGAGCCATATTCGATGAGAAAAGGACAGGAAAAGACGATTTTGCAGCAAGCTCCGCATTGGTCGCAATCCCCCTCCCTCCTGGCGACTCGTTCTTCTACCTTGGCGGGCTGAAAAAAACACAGGAGAAAACGCCTGATCTTTCCCTGGACGCGTTTTGCCAATGCGAACAGCCGCGAAAACCGGCGGGTGTTCATCAGTGAGACCCCTTCAACGGTTTGAGCGGATTGACTGGTGATCCGGTTTCGGTTTGGTCAAGGAAGTTTCGATCGAACCTTTTCCACTCTACGTGACCGATTGAAGAGTTTCAAGACGAAAAAATACCTTTTTTGCATTTCGGGGGGAGGGAGTGTGGACCGGTGACGCTGTCCCCTGCCGAAAACGCGCTTTTTCGGTCAGGTGTAGCCGGTTTTATCCGGAGTTCCGAAGCATGGGGTGTTTTTCCTCTTGTCCGCTTGTCTTTTGAGAATCACTCTTCCGGCTTGGGGGAAGGGGAGATTCCGGGTTCTTCCTGGTGGAGCTTTTTCTGGAATGCCGAAAGAAAGTCGATCGGAACCGGAAACACGATCGTGGACGTTTTGTTGTTGGCCAACTCCATCAGCGTGCTCAGGTATTTCAGCTGCAGGGAGATGGAGTTCTGCCCCAGAACCTGGGCGGCGTCAAACAGGCGCTGGGAGGCCTGAAACTCTCCTTCGGCACTGATGACCTTCGCTCTTCTCTCCCGTTCGGCTTCCGCCTGACGGGCGATCACCCGCATCATATCCTGGGGAAGATCGACGTTCTTGATCTCGACGGTCGTCACTTTGACCCCCCATGGTTCTGTCTGCTGATCCAGGATCTTCTGGAGTTCAAGGTTGATTTCTTCTCTTTTGGTCAGAAGATCGTCGAGCAGTCCCTGGCCCAGGACACTCCTGAGCTTTGTCTGGGCTGCAAGCGTCGTTGCGTAGAGATAGTTCTCCACCTGCAGAATGGCTTTCTGGGGGTCGATGACCCGCGTATAGATGACGGCATTGACCTTGACGGAGACGTTGTCCCGGGTGATTACGTCCTGGGCGGGCACTTCCAGCGTGACGGTCCTGAGGCTGACTTTCACCATCCGATCCAGGATGGGGATCAGGACGATCAGACCGGGACCATATCCGCCGATCAGTGCCGGCCGGGTTCTTCCCAGACGGAAGACGACGGCCCGTTCGTACTCTTTCAGGATGCGAATGCCGTTGGCGAGAAAAAGAATCAACAGCAGGACAAACAGGAGAATCGGGGAGATCAGAAAATGGGAGAGCATGGCGAACCTCACTTTATTCGTTGGATATACAGGGTGAAGCCATCGAGACGGACGAGACGGACCGGCGTGTTGGCTTCGAGCGGTTCGTCGGAGCGGGCGTGCCAGTGTTCACCCTGAAACAGGACCTCTCCTTCCGGGGCGACGGGGGTGAGCGTCATGGCTGTCTGGCCGATGATCGATTCCGGGCCGGTTCTGGGCGGGAGATGGATGGTTTTCCAGGCCTGTCTGAAGAGAACGGAGAGGAAGAGGGTCGTGACGACTGCGACGCCGATGACTGTCGCCAATGGAATCCGGAAATAGGGCGGGTTACCGGCTCCCAGGACGATTCCGCCGAGGATCAGGCTCAGGAGTCCTCCGGCAGTCAGAACGCCGTAGCTTGGAATCTTGAGTTCGAGGAGAAGGAAGACGAGCCCCAGAAGGATCAGGAGGATGCCGGACCAGTGGAAGGGAAAGAGTTGAAAGGCATAGATCGAGATGGCGAGGCACACGCCGCCGAAGACACCGGGAAAGACTCCGCCCGGCTGGGAAAGTTCGAAAACGAGTCCCCAGAAACCCAGAATCATGAGCATGTAGGCGATCTGAGGGTGAGAGAGGACCTGAAGGATCGCCAGTCCTGACGGGAGGGGAAACGGACGCACGGGGGCGGATCGGAGCCTGAGGACGACGGTTCCGGAAGAGGTTTGGACCTTCTTCCCCTCTGCCTGGGAAATCAGGGAGGGGAGATCGGATGCCAGGATTTCGACCACCCCCGACTTCAGGGCATCCGGTGCTCCGATCGAGACGCTCTTTCTGACCGCATCCACTGCCCATTGTGGATTTCGTCCTCTTTTGAGAGCCAATGCCTGGATATAGGCTGCGGCATCGTTTTCCAGTTTCAGTGCCATGGTCGGGTCAGGGTGTTCTCCTTCGAGGAGGACCGGATGGGCAGCCCCGAGATTGGTTCCGGGAGCCATGGCGGCCAGGGATGATGCATAGACCAGAAAGAGACCGGCCGATGCGGCCCGGCTGCCTGACGGAGCCACGTAGACGATGACTGGAACGGGTGAGGCCAGGATCGTTTTCACCATGGAGCGCATGGAGGTCGAAAGCCCCCCCGGCGTGTCGAGTTCAAGGACGAGCGCCAGATCGTGTTCCTGTCCGGCTTTCTGGAGTCCTTCGGTCAGGTACTGGTCGGAAACGGGATTGATGGCTCCGTGATAGGTCAGAAGCAGGATTCCGGCAGGCAGGTCCGGATCCGCTCCGGCCGATGACGGGGCGGTGAGGAGGGCGACCGTGAAAAAAATGGCAGTCACTGCTTTTCTGAGTGCGTTCATCGGGCGAATCTCGTGTTTTTTGTCGACCCCTTGCCGGTTGCCCCCCTCTTCTCCCCGGGCGCCGTGAGGAATTCATGGGACGGGCCGTTTTCTAAACAGTGTCCCCTTCCTGCCGATTTGTCAAAGGAATGTTGTTCGGGTGGCTTTCGGACGAATCAGTTCCCGGGGAGTTCCATTTCCCGGAGGCGCCGGTGGATCCCCTGAATGACCGACGGAACGCGAGATGCCGCGACAGGCATGCTGAAGAACGATCCCTGGATGGTCTGGCATCCGTGGCGAAGGAGCGCCTGAAGCTGGTTGTCGTCGGAAACGCCTTCGGCGATGGTCTCGAGTCCGGCACGGGCGGCCAGGCTGATGATGGCGTCGACGATCGCATCCTTTCGCTGGTCGCTCAGCATGTCCTGGATGAAAGAAATGTCGATTTTGATGGCATCGATCGGGAAATGGACAAGATTCTGGAACGGAGAGTAGCCGGTTCCGAAGTCGTCGAGAGACAGTCTGATTCCCTGCTCCTTCATCTTGCGGAACAGGGAATCGGAGCGTTCGAAGTTTGAAAGAAGGACGCTTTCCGTGATCTCGAATTCGATCGACTCCGGGGGAATCCCTGAACTCCTGAGCGATTCCATGGTGTGTTCCCAGAACTCCTTGTCCTGATTGATCTGGACGGAAGAGAGATTGATCGAGATCCGGAGCGGCGGCAGTCCTTCTCCTGTCCAGGCATTCAGTTGGTTGAGGACAGACTGGAGGACCCATCGTCCGATCGGGTTGATGAGACTGGTGTCTTCTGCCAGCGCAATGAACTGTCCGGGAAAGATCAGTCCTCGTTCGGGATGGTTCCACCTGAGGAGCGCTTCAAGCCCTACCACGCACTGGCGTCCCATATCCACCTGGGGCTGGTAATAAACCTCGAACTGTCCGTTCTTCAGGGCGTTCCTGATCTCGTATTCGAGAGTGAACCGTTTCTGGACATGATTGTTCATGAATGCCTGGAAGAAGGAGAACCTGTTGCACCCGTCCTTCTTGGCCTGGTACATGGCGGCATCGGCATTCTGGATCAGGATTTCGACCGTGTCGGCATCGTCGGGGAAGATCGAGATCCCGATGCTGGCCGAAAGATGGAGGGCGTGGTTGTTCAAGTGGAAAGGTTCGGAGAGTTTTTTGAGAAGGGTTTCCGCCAGTTCCGTGATCCGGGGGAGATCCCGGAGACCGGGCACCAGGACAAGAAACTCGTCTCCTCCGACCCGACCGGCAAGGTCCGATGACCGTACGGCGTTGTGCAGCCTCAGGGCGACCGTTTCGAGAAGCAGGTCTCCGACCTTGTGCCCCAGGTTATCATTGATGCTCTTGAATCGGTCGAGGTCGATATAGAGGAGGCCGACCTGTTCCTGATTCTTTCTGGCCTGCCGGATCTCGTGTTCCAGCCTGAGGTTGAAATGGCGCCGGTTGGCAAGGCCTGTCAGCGGATCGTGATCGGCCAGATAGCGGATCTTTTCTTCGTACATCCGGAATGCAGTGACATCTCTCAGCCGGACCTGGGTATAGGTCTGTCCCTGGAATATGAACGGGGTTTCGGACACTTCGATATCCACCGGATTCCCATGGAGGTCATCGAGTCGACGGTGGACGGGAAGCGACTGGGACTGGTTGTGCCAGTCCGTGCGTTCCTTCTCCGGCATGTCGGGAAGGACCTGCCGGAGTCTGGCTCCCGTCAGGCTGGTCGAGGGACGACCAAGAAGCCGCTCCGCCTGACGGTTCAGTTCTGTGATGCGCCCGTTTCTGTCTGCGATCAGGATCCCGTCTTCCGCTTCTTCCATCAGCAGACGGTACTTTTCTTCGGATTCCCTCAGGGCGGTTTCCGTTTCGAGGCGGTTCCGGTCCCGGTCGATGTTGTCGATCGCAAAGGAAATGTTTCTGGCGGCTTCGTCGAGAAGTTCCAGAAATTCCGGGTCGAACGTGAGCGAATCGTCGGAGAAGACGCTCAGGAAGCCGTAGGGGATCCCGTTTTTGACCAGTGCCATGCTGGCAAGGGAGCGGCACCGGAATGTTTGGGCAAGTTCAAGGAGGTTCGTCTGTCCGAGTCTCTCGAGAAGGGATTGCAGGTCGGCGACGATTGCCGGCTTCAACGTGAAAAAAGTTTCGTAGAGGGGGCGCAGATGTTCCCTGGCTTTCTCTGAAGCCGGGATGACCGCATCCTGTTCGAGGATGGAAGAACGCTCCGGGTCCGGACCATAGAAGGCAGCCGCGGGGGCCAGAACCTCCCGGTCGGGATCGTAGAGCCAGACCATGGCTTTCAGAAGGGAGCCATACTGGACGAGGATCCGGCAGGTTTCGGAGAAAAGCGTTTCCTGGGCCGGACGCTTGCTGATGAGAAGATTCAACTGGTAAAGGGCATTGTAGAACTGGGTTTTTCTCAGGAGTTTCCGTTCGGCGTCGAGGCGTTTTCTCTCGTGGGCGATCCTGTCGAGGGCGTTGGAGAGAATGCTGGCCGTTTCCTCCAGGAGTTCCTGAAGATCCTGAGAGAAATAGTTCAGGCTCCTTGACGCGACGATCAGTGCTCCGTAGGGCCGGTTTTCCTGCCGGATCGGAAACTTGGCGCAGGACTGGATGTTATAGGCCAGCGCGGTTTCTTTCCATTCGGGGAATCCCGTCTGATCCAGAAAACCCGGAAGATCGTCCAGGATCA
>DAIEST010000036.1 GCA_027346125.1 Leptospirillum sp.
GCCGATCAGATCGGGAATCCAGCGACTTGCAAGCGCCGGATATTCGCAAGCCCGGTCAAAACTGGATTGCCGGCAGTTCCGGTACAACTCGGATCCCCCGACATCAGGTCTTTATACACCAGACTATTTCTCCGAAAACGATCTGGAAGTGCCGGTTTCGTCTTGTACGCTCATCCATGCATTCCACAAAGGGAATATCGCCATTTTCTATGATCCCTCACGTCTGGACAAGGACACGCTCTCATCGATCAGGGGGCTCGGAACACAATTGGGAAACAGTCAGGGGTTCCAGTCCCAGGAGCAGTTTGGATATGCCGTAATCCTGATCCGTTCAAAGAGATACCAGTCTCCAATCCTGTTTTCTACCTGGCGCCGGATGCTTCCGATGGAATCATGGGATTCGCTCCTTGTTAACAGATTCATGTCGTCGTATCTGGGCAACCCGAAAAAAGGGGACATGCCATAAAAACACGAATCGCAAATAATGTATATTATGTAAAGTAAGAGGGGCGATTGAGTCATCTCCTCACTTCTCTAAACTTTTTCAGGATCTTCTTTTATCTGCGGGATCTGGCCCAGATCGTATTGACAAGCGTTTATGACTTCACTGTTATCCTGTTTGCCAGACGGTCTTCCATCTCTCTCTTGTTCAATCAGATTCTGTTCATCGGTCTGGACGCCATTCCGATCCTGACTGTCGTGAGCGTCCTGATCGGAATGGGGACTGTCGTAGAAGCCGGGATCGAGTTGCCGAAACTGGGCGTCCAGAATCTTGTGGGTCCCATCATTTTGCATATTATCCTGAGAATCGTCGGCCCGATTACCACCGCGCTCATTGTGATTGCCCGCTCGGCTTCGGCTCTCGCCGTTGAAATAGGAAACATGAGAATATCCGGGGAACTCGACACGATCGAGATGATGGGAGCGAACATCTCTTACTTCCTGATCACCCCAAGACTTTTTGGTGTTGTCATTTCGACAGTGGCTCTTTCGTTTTATTTTGCTCTTTTTTCGTTCATTGGTGGATTGATAATGGAGTTTTTTGGTCTTTCAATGCCATTTATCGCCCTGATTCGGGAACTGGAAACCAGTGTCACCCTGCCGGATCTGATCATTCCTCTTGTTGAAGGGGTCGTTTATGGTCTGGTGATCGCTTCTGTCGGAACCTATCACGGTCTGAAAGTCGGCATTTCCCCGACGGACGTTCCGTTACAGACAACCAACGCTCTGGTGAACTCCATTGTGCTGTGTACTCTTTTTTCAACTCTGTTCCTGATTTTTTCTTCTATTCTGTTTTGAATGCGCTGAGGAGCCGGTTTGCTGAATACGGGAACGAGTGCCCCAATCATATCCTCCCAGGAAAAGTACAGCATTCTCATCAAGGATGCCTCTTTTCTCTATCATCTTGAGGATGAGGTTCCCGTTTTCAGGAGCCTCGATTTCGAGGTGAAGACCGGGGAGAATGTCTTCCTTCTGGGAAACAGCGCTTCCGGTAAATCATCGCTGGTCAAGGCCATCATGGGGCTTCTCCATTTGTCGAGCGGCTCTTATGAGGCTTTTGAAAAAAATATGAAAGATCCCTCTGTCAGAACGCTTCATACCATCCGCAGAAGGATCGGCATCCTGCCGGATCGGGGAATTCTGATCAACAACCTTTCTGTTCAGGGCAATCTGGCGTTTCCGCTCAGGTTCATTGCCCATTATTCGAAACAGAGAAGCATGGAAATCGTCGCGGGCATTCTGAAGGAGCATGATCTCGTTTCCATCCAGGATTGCTTGCCATTTGAGCTAAGCATCAATATGATCAAGACCATCGGTCTGTTGCGGGCCCTTCTTTTTGAGCCCACTCTCCTGATCCTGGACGACCCGATGGAAGGATTGGATGCGGAGGGTATAAAATTTTTTCAGATGGTCTTCGAACAACTGAAAAAATCGCCACATACTTCCGTCTTGATGCTTTCGAGCAAGCCTGTCCTGATCCCCGGACTGTTTGACCGCTTCTGCGAGATTACTCCGGAAGGGATCAGGTCCGTGGATCGTTCACGGATTGAAGAGCTTCAGGCAGCCTGTATGTTCTACCCGTCAGAAAGGCCTGGTGAGTATGCCAAGGAATGAAGAGTCGCAGTGAACCACCTTGTCTTTTTCTCTTCCTCTTCTAGCAAACAAGGTCGTCTAGCCTGATGAAACTGCATTATGTCCACCGGACAAACGAGAAAAAACTTGAACGGATCGCTTCCGTCTTTCTTCTGATCCCACTGCTCGGTCTGATCTTTGGGTTGTATGAAGTTGCTGTCCACCAGCATGCATTTGATCGCCGCTACACGATCTATACGGTTCTGGACCAGTCGTATGGCATCTCCTCGGGTATCCCGGTCAAGCTGGCCGGCATTACGATCGGTTCCGTCCAATCGGTGGACTTTACAAAGCTGAATCAGGTCAAGGTTGTCATGGAGCTCCTGTCCAAGTATGAGACAAAAATCCGGAAGGATTCCTTTGTAACGGTCAAGAAGTCGGGCATCATTTCCGGAGACGTCACCCTCCGCATCAGTCTTGGTTCGCCATGGCTTCCCGTCATTCTTCCCAATCACCGGATCCGCTCCGAAACCCCGCTGACTTTCGAGCAGATCATGGCAAAGCTCAACCCGACCATTCTGGATCTGCAACGGATCGTTGCCAATATTTCAGACCTGACGGATTCGATCGATCGTGGAAAAGGAACTGTGGGCTCGCTCCTGAAAAAGCAGGAAATCTACGATGACATGCGCGATGCGGCAGGAAACATCAGAAGCACGACGGAAAAGATTCGAGAGTCTACCGACCATCTGCCGAAGATCATTTCGGACCTTCAGTCTTCGATCCATGATATCAAGAATGCAACACCGCAACTCCCTCCGATCTCCAAAAAAGCCCTGACACTCCTGGAAGATACGAAAAATACCGTATCGAACACGGATAATATCGTAGAGGGATTGCGTCAGAGCTGGCCGATCCGGAACCTTATCTCCGTTCCACCGCCACTTCCAAGCGTGGGAGACCCGTCCAGAGCCCCTCTCCCCTACCCTGACAGCCAGGGAAGCGGTGGAGCACGATGAGAGTTTCCCCATTGCGACGATTCCTTTTGGCCGCTACGGTCCCGGTTCTGCTCTGGGGATGTGCGGGTTCTCATCCCCGGATTCCTGAATACCAGCGGAATTCTGCTGCAGCCCTTTCCAATGCCAACAAACAACTGGAATCCAACCACCTGGACGAAGCGCTGCATCTCGTTCGCATTGCGCTCAAGAACCATCAGCTCGCCGGAGATCTTCCCGATTCGGTACATGACATGAATCGCATCGGATATATTAAAAATGCCCAGGGAGAGTACCTGAAAGCATTGCTCTGGTTCCAACGGGCCGCTCTTCTTGCACAGATTGCCGGAGATCCCCTTCTTCAGGCCGAAACGCTTTCACTTTCAAGCGATACCGAGCTATTTCTGAAAAATGACAAACAAGCTGCCGGATCGATTGAAAAAGGACTCGGGATCATTCGGACCCTCCCCTCATCGACGCCACGGGATCGGATTGAGGCACACCTTTACAATTCCTATGGAATACTCAGACTCAATGAGAAACGTTGGAAAGAGGCCCTGGCTTTCTTTCAGAAAGCACTCGAAATCAACCAACGCCTGAAGGAACTCAAGAAACAAGCCGGAAACTGGGCCAATATCGGAAACGCCTATCTCGCTCTCATGAATTCCCAGGAGGCCAGGGATGCTTTTTCCAGAGCTCTTCGTCTGGATCAAAAAACAGGATATGTGAATGGCATTGCATTCGATTCAGAAGGACTTGCCTTGGCGGATTTTCGGCTCAATCGTTGGCAGGAAGCATTGCAATCGATCGTGGTTGCCTACCAGATTCGTCTACAGCAAAAAAACACTCAACAGTCCAGGCATGACCTGCTCCTGTTCCATTCGATTCTGACGAAACACCCGCTCCCCCTCGACTCCTCCCTTCTTTTAAGCTGGCCATCCCCGGGCAACTGACCTCCATATTCGTTACTGTTTTGAACCGGGAATGATTCCCTGAATCTTGTCGTTTCCGGAATCAGGGGTATAGTTTAGGCAAGGGGGTGCCTGCCATGAGAGTCTTACGCTCTGATCATTATTCTGCGGATCACCGTGGGTTTCTGTCCGGGTATCAGAAGTGGCCGCTTCTGATGAAAAGGCTTGCGATGGCGGTGGGATGGATTGTCTTGATGGGAGCGATGGTGTGGTTCATCTATCAGATAATCGTCTTTTTGATGCCTTTGCCGCTATACGAGTGATGTGACCCATGACTGGAGAAAAGGAAGTCCAGTTCTGCAGAATCACCAAAGTGCGAGCCGAACCCGGCAGGTTGTGATACGGGGACGCTAGGAGTTCTCGTATCGGAAGGATGGGAAAAGGTAAAAAAAAGGGAGAGGATATCCTCTCCCTTTTTTTCGAAAACAATCAGGTCAGAAATAAAGCGATCTCAGAAGCTTACTTCCCGAATCGTATCTGCCGGGGTATCTGCTACAAAAAGTACCCCATGCAAAACAGTGAGGGCTCCAGGAAACTGGAAATGTCCTTCCAGCCCCATACCGTCTTCACGTCCAGCAATGGGAACGCCACCACTTAAGGTCGCCCCAGCGACAGTAGACACAACCCCGGTATTCAGATCCACCATCCGGATGTCAGCATTGGCGCCATCAGCCACATACAACTTGTTTCCATCGATGGAGATGGATGTCGGATGATAAAAGTAGGCATCAGGCCCGGGACCGTTCAGCGTTCCAGGGAACCCTGCGTGTCCGGCCAGAGTTGAAACTGAATTTGTTGCAAGAATCATTTTACGGATAAGATGATTTCGTGTATCGGCAATGTAGAGGGTCTGGCCGTCCGAGGAGACCGCCAAAGATCTTGGCTCCTTGAAGGTAGCCTGGGTTCCGACGCCATCCGCATAACCTGCCATCAACTTTCCTGCGCCGGCGAGAGTCGTCACCGCATTTGTCGACAGATCAATCTTGCGAATCATGTTATTGCCTGAATCCGCAACATAAAGAGTCTTTCCGTCCGGAGACATTGCCAGCCCCCGGGGAGATTCAAATCCTGCTTCTTTTCCGACTCCGTCGCCAGAGCTTGGAAAAGTGTGTCCGGCAATGGTGGAAACAGTTTTTGTAGCAAGATCGATCTTGCGAATCATGTTGTTCCGGGAATCCGCAACATAAAGAGTCTTTCCGTCCGGAGAAATTGCCATTCCTTCAGGGTTGTTGAAGCGTGCGTTGGGACCTACTCCATCCCTGTAGCGTGCACGATGGTTCGCTCCTGCCACTGATTCAACAGTCACGGACATGTGATGCAGATGAAGCGGAACCTGAACACCTCCAGAAACGCCGCCTGTTGTGATTTTTCGGATCATGTCGTTCCCGGTGTCAGCAATGTAGATGCTGCCATCAGGAGCAGCAAGTATCCCTTGAGGGAACTCGAACCGGGACTCTATCCCCGGACCGTCCACATCCCCTCTCTCATGAAACACTCCCGCAACGGTTGTTACGTCCACTGCCTGAGCCTGGACGCTTGCACCCAATACGAAAGCGATGCCCAGTCCGAGAGAAGCCATCCCGAAAGATGCCTTCCATTTCCGGTTGCCTTTGCTTTCCATCTCTCTGCCCTTCTTCAACATGCCCTCCTTACGGATAGTTCGCTCCCAGCTCCCGACTTGAAGCGAACACAAGGTTTTGGACCCCATGGGTCCATCAAGAGTCAAGCCGCCATTCCATCATCAGATCATTTATAAGTGCAAACGGCTGGGCTCTTCTTACCTTATTTTGAATCGGTGATTGTATACACCCTCCATAGAAAAAATGCAAGGATAGACTATGGTTTCTGATCTATTTTGGCGCTGGAACTGTTTGTCTTTTTCTAACTCTTTACCGGAAAAGAATTTAAGGCGGCGGAATATAGAGGAAAAACAGCGGGGATTCACATTGTTCTGGGACCAGCGTTCTGTTTTCTGATTCTTTCGGAAGCGGGGTCCGCCGGATTGGTTTCCTTGGGAATATCAAACATCATTCCCCTTTGAATCAGGTCATGGAGCTCCTCCCTGGAGTCAGGTCTCCATTCAAGAAGATTCGAGAACAGTCTCATTTTCCGTGATTGTTCTTCCAGGGAAGGATCGCGCAACAGATCCAGAATGCGATTGAGAACATATTGAGATTCGATCCGGTCGGTTTCCGGCAAAAGGATCATCAGTGCTCCAGTCTCAAGAACAGTGATGGAGTCGGCCGACCTCAAGGTACCTCTTACTTTTTCCTTGAACCTTTGGAAAAACTCCTGTGGACGAAGAGAGACCCCTTTATTGCTGCTTCCGGTGTCTACCAGCTTGATGAAGAGGAGCGTGAAGCTGTTTCCCAACGCCCTGCCCTTCCGAATCTCTTCAAGACTCCTGTTTTCGAGAGCCCGGAAATCAAGGTCCCCTTCCTCGTTCCTCGTATCGGTGAGGGGGATGTATTGCAGTTTCATATATTCAGCGAGCTTTTTCTGTAATTCGGGAATCAGGATGGCAAATTGCTCATACCAATCAACCGGTATGTCGTGATCGCCATTTTTTGAGACAGACAGGACAAACATGGTTCCTATATTGTCGAAGAATGGAAATGCGATGGAAAAAATTTCCCCATCTTTCAGGACTGGCTCAGAGTTCCATGCCGGAGAGAAGCTTTCTTTCCAGCGTGCGGCCTGGCCATCGGTCAGGAACCGGGGAGTGAAAAACAACGGAAACTCCGCTCCGGTCGAATCTGCGATGAGATGGAACAGGTCCGGGTTTTCCGCAAAATGGTAAAGGGAAATCTTGAAAAACTCTTTCAGGCTTCCAATGTTCGTACGGATAGATCGCAAGAAGGAATCGAGATGATTTGCCAACAAGAGGGCTTCTTCCCCATTTCTTGATGGGGGATCGGAGACCTCTCTCCATGATGCATCCTGAATATGAAGTTCTTTGATGGGTTTGAGCATCACTGGATCCTGGCGTTCCGGTGCTGAAGGATCCGGGGGTTCGGTTGCTTCGGATAGAGGGTCTCCAGTCTCTCGAAAGTCATGAATCTTTTTTTCTTCCCTGAACAGAATAAGGACAAGTAAAAAAAAACCGATCGAAGCGATGATCAGGAGAGACCATCCAAAGTAGGAATGTCCCAGGTCAGGATTCCCCTTGGAGCCGGTGTTTTCCGGTAGCCCGAGGTCGTGCTGAATGTTTTTCTGGGCTTTCTGGAGGATGTCGAATCCGACCTTTCTGGATTCGACGGGATGGATTGCATTGCCACGGACGGAAGTTCTGTTGTGTTCCGGGAAGGCTGACAGTGGGCAAGTTGACAAGGCAATCAGGAGAGCGGCCAGGCTGAAGGGAATCAATGCATGAGTGACAAGAGTCCGCAAGAGAGGGTCAGTTTGCGGACATTCCCTGATCTTCAGGACTCCGGACATTGATTATCCTTTTCATTTTCACTAGTCTTGACTGGTGTCGGTTTTTCAGTTTCTGGCTGGTCACGATGATTTATTATACTTCATAATTCCGTGGAAGTTTCGAGAGTGGTCACGGAAGACAGGCTTGTGCATTGAAATCCCGCGTCCGTATCGGACTTTTCCTTAAAATCTTTATTCTCTCCTCATCGGTTTCCCTGTTGGCAATGATCACGGGGTATGCCCTCCTTGAAACCCAGATGGACAGGCACGTTCGCGATATCCTTAAAAACGAGAGCCGGCTTTTCCTGGAAGAACTGAGTCATGTCGTTGCAGTTCCAATCCTGAATGAAGACCGTCTGACAATCAATGACATCCTCCGGACCTATTCCCATCACGATGGAGTGGAAGAAATCCTTGTGCATGGAAAAAAAGGCGATCTTCTGGGAGATTCCCTGGATGGTCAGGTTCCTTCATTTCTGCAACAGGTTCTGGCGCCGCGCGACACGAGAAGCCTTATCTTCAAGCATTCTGAACGTCTCGAATACGATTTGGCCAGTAAAACGGTCTTTTTTGGAAAAGTTCCGATCGGAACGATTTCCATCTATTTTTCTGACAAGCCGTATCTTGCCGTCCAGAAGGAAATCCGTGCTTCCTTCCTGGCATTGGGTATTGTAGGGATGTTTCTGTCTTTTGCCGGTTCGTTCTTCCTTTCCCGCTACCTGACCCGTCCGATTCAGGTTCTGCACCGGGCAACCATGTCCCTTAAGGAAGGTGACTTCTCAATCCGCCTGAATCAATTCGGGCGCGATGAACTTGGCGACCTGGTGGATTCCTTCAATTCAATGGTCAAGGAGCTTCGGCACAAGGAGCTTCTGCAGAACGCGCTTATCCGGTATGTTTCAAAAGACATGGCGGAGCGGATCATCCTGAATCCGGCAATGATCCATCTTGGGGGGATCCGGCAGGAGGTTGTCGTTCTTTTTGCAGACATCCGGAATTTCACCCGGCTGACCAACCAGCTTTCTCCAGAGCAGGTCGTGGCCATTCTGAACGATTATTACGATTCCCTCATCGGCGTGGTGTTCCATTACCAGGGTTCGATCAACAATATCATGGGGGATGGATTCATGGCGGTTTTCGGAATCCCGGAATTTCTCCCCGAACATCCGGAAACGGCCATGGAATGCGCGTGGGCATTAAATCTGGCCATACAGGAATGCTCGGGAAAGAGACGATCGAAGGGACTTCCCGTTGCGGAGTTCGGAATCGGGATACATGTTGGGGACGGCATTGTCGGCAATATCGGATCCGGGGCCAGAATGGAATATACTGTCGTTGGCCAGACCGTCAATATTGCATCGAGAATCGAAACGCTTGCCCGACCTTCCGAGATTCTGGTAAGCCAGGACCTGGTATCCCGTGTTTCCCGGCGCTTTCTGTTTTCCGAGCCGCTTCCGGTCCCACTGAAAGGATTGGACAAACCCGCTCTCGTATGTCGTCTGCTTGGCAAACAAACCGAGAGTTCCGATCCTTCGCCCGATTCTTTTCCTGCACGGACTCCCGTTCCCGCCCAACCGATTCCGTCATGATCTACTCCATGGAGGTCACAAGTCGTTGATCGCACAATCATCAGGGCATCTCCGTCCAGTCATCAGCGGTTTGCTGACCTTTTGCCTTTGCGCAATGCTTTCCTCCGGATTGTTCGGATGCGAACCCATGACTCCTGAATCCCCTTCCCCATCCGTCCATCACGCCCCTAAAAAGACAGCGGTTTTCAATCCGACCAAGAAGATTGCCCTCCTTGAACATGCAGGCAACTACCCAAAAGCGCTGGAAGAGGCTAAACTGCTTCCAACTTCCAGTGCACGATCGGAGTGGACTGAAAAGGTTCTTCGGGACTGGAGTCTGTTCGACATCACAAAGGCCGGGGCGATGTACAAGTCCGGCCACAAGGAGGATGCAGCCCTTCTTGTGGGCCAGGTACTCGATCGCCAGCCCGACCTGCTCAAGAAACCTTCCTCCGGGTTAACGCCTGAGCTCTGGACAAACTTCCTTCTGTCCAGAATCAATGAGAACCAGGAGTTCTGGGTGATCCAGACGATCGGAGAGAACGACCTGCTGGACAACGCCCAGAGGGAAGATCTCCTTTTTCATTCATATCTTCATTTGTCCGAACGCAGGGTTTCTGAGAAAAAATACCATTCCGCCCTGATCGATATTCAGCGGGCCCTCAAGATTCATCCTGCAGATCCGGTAGCGCTGGCCGTCATGAAAAGTCTTCAGGACCTGCAGAAGTCCTGGACCGACAAGGGGTATCTGGAGTTTACAAGACAGCATCTCCGTCGGGCGTTGTTCTATTGGCAGAAGGTGATCGATCTCGACCCAAAAGACCAGGATGTGAAGAAAAACATCCTCAAGACCAAGGATCTCCTGAAAAAGCTCGAGTTGATCGAGCAGGAATCTGCCTCCCCTGGAAATCCGTCAATGCAACCGGTGCATTGATCGTTCATGAGGATTGGGAGATTGCGACCATAGTGATGTTTCAGTATCAGGAAAGGCAAAAAACATGAGTGTAGATTCCCCGATCGAGTTCTCGCGAGAGTATCTGCATGCCCAGTGGTTTACCGATCCGATGTGTTCATGGAGTTTTGCGGCAGAAGACTCCATCAACGCTTTCCGTCGTCATTTTTCAGGCCGGCTCATTTTCCAGAACCGAATGTTTGTCCTTTACAGGGAACTTTCCGGCTTTCTGGGTGCTCACGGAATGACAAGTCCGAGCGAGTTCGCTTCCAGGATCGAAAAGGTTGCGAAGGCAACAGGCAAAAAGATCGAGTCGACGGCGTGGAGCAACAACACCGTTCCCGAATCGTCGGAGCAGTGTTGTCTCTGGATCAAGGCGGCCCAGCTTCTGGATGCGGAAAAAGGCGATCTTTTTCTTTCGGAAATGAGAAAGACGCTGTTTCTGGAAGGCAAGGACATTTCGAGCGAGCGCGTGATAGAGGACTTGGCCAAGTCCTCGGGACTGGAGGTTCAGACGCTCCGCCTTGGCCTTTTCAGCCAGAAAGTGCGGTCAGTGCTGGAGGAGGACCAGAAAGCGGCGGAAGACGAAAAAGTGACCGCACGCCCTACCCTTGTACTCAGGAACAGTGGCGGTGACCGGGTTTTTATCGGGGGACTTCTGGATTCCGAGCTCTACATTCATGCAGGAGAGGTGCTTCTTCGGGAAGCCTAGCTTAGTTGCTCAAGTTAACGATAGTATTTTCTGAGCTGTGAGCCGCTTGCTTCGTGATTTTGCCAACGGAAGGGCGAAGCAGTTGGATTATATGCGCTGACAAAGGCCTTAGTGGCCTGTCTAAGCTCCGAGATGTTTTGAAGCTGGCGCCACGCAAAGCCTTCGCGACAGGACGCCAAACCAGATCTCGATTTGATTGAGCCAACTGCGGAGGCTGGAATGAAGTGAACGTGAACGTTCGGATGCAGGGCAAGCCGAGCATCGCATTTTTTGTGCATGCCGTCATTGTCGAGAATAACATGCAACTCTTCATCCTCTGGTATTTCAGCAACGATTTCATCCATAAAGCTGAGGAAATCTTCGCGCCGCTTCCGGTGCCTTCCTCCCGAACGCAATGTTATGGCTTATATTCGTAGCGGTCTCAAAAAGCAGAATCCTTTTCCAGGCACATTGCGCTTTCTCCACAAATTCCAAATTGAACGAACCATTTCTCAGCACCCTGGTCGCTTGAAACTCTCACGTGCACGCTCGACTTTGGCTCTGATCACGCAGTCATCAACATGATCGTTGATCAGCCCCATTGCTTGCATGAAGGCATACACCGTGGTCGGTCCGACAAATTTCCAGCCTTGCTTTTTTAGGTCCTTCGACAGGGCAATCGATTCCGTAGAAGTCGATGCAGTCTGCGGTTTTGCAAGCTGCTTCATGCCAGGTTCGTAACGCCAGATGAAAGCTGCTAACGAGCCTTCCCGTTTAGCGAGTTCCTGAGCCTGTCGCGCATTGTTGACGACTGCCTCGATCTTGCCGCGATGGCGGACGATGCCTTCATCCTTGAGCAGACGATCAAGGTCGCGCTGGGTAAAGCGCGCTATCCTGTCGAAATCGAAATCATGGAAGGCGGTGCGGAAGTTCTTGCGCTTGGCAAGGATAGTGCGCCAACTCAGTCCGGATTGAAAACCTTCCAGACTCAATTTTTCGAACAAGCGATGATCATCGCTGACTGGAAAGCCCCATTCGGTGTCGTGGTAGGCTAGAAACTCCGGTGCAGCACCACACCAGCGACAACGTGATTTATCGTCTGGACCGATAATCGTCGTGCTCATCTATCTACTCCGTCGAACAAGAACTGTAGACGCTCATCTGTTTTTGATGGCATGATTTCAAGAATTTCCGCGCTGACCACATTTTCCGCCACAATATGGATCACCATTCACCCTGCTTTGAAGATCTGATAACGACGTATTATGTGCCACAATCCCACCGCCCAAATTAGACTGAAGACTGCCGACCAACAAAAATACACTGTCATCAAAACCGCGTTTGATCCATGCTTGCCACATGCATTCCGGGCACTTGGGAATAGAACGAACAAGTTGGCTTGATGTCTGCGACGGCCAAGCCGACATGGTCGATGGTCTCAATATTCATCTGGCAACGCATTCCCGGACTCTCTTAACCGCCTGATCGGGTTTTGTTCCGGGCAAGCTTCAGCAGGATAGATCTCGCTCTTTCCAAAGCCTTTCCGATGTTCGGATCAAGGATGGTGAAGTGTCCCATCTTCCGTCCGGGCCGGGCCGTTGCCTTTCCATAAAGATGCAGCTTCAGACCCTCTTCCGCCAGGGGAATGCTCCAGTCGGGATCTCCCTCTTTCCATAGATCACCCATGATGTTTCCCATCACGGCCGGCGAGATCAGTTGCGTTTCTCCAAGCGGAAGGCCGCAAAGAACCCGAACCTGTTGCTCGAACTGGTCCGTCATGCATGCGTCCAGCGTGAAATGCCCGCTGTTGTGGGGGCGTGGAGCCAGTTCGTTGACCAGGACGGACCCATCCGGCAGGACGAAGAATTCGATTGCCAGAATACCCTGGTAAGCCAGCTTTGCGACGATGATTTCGGAGAGGCGCATGGCTGTCTCTGCGGATTTTCCGGAGATCTGTGCCGGAACGGCCGTTGTTTCCAGCACGCCGTGGCTGTGCCGATTCTCGGCAATCGGGAAGGACCGGATCTCCCCTTTTCCGTTTTTGGCGAGGATGATGGAAATCTCGTGGGAAAAAGGAACCCTCTGCTCCAGGATGCAGGGAACCTTTCCCCATGCATCAAAAGCCAAAACTGCATCCCCGGGACCCTGGACAAGCGCCTGCCCTTTGCCGTCATAGCCCCACCGGCTTCTTTTCAGCAGAGCAGGGGCACCCGTCTGCTCAAAGGCTTTTTCCAGATCGTTCTCTTCGAAAACCGGTACGAATGCCGGGACAGGAACGCCGGCATTGTAGAGGAACGTCTTCTCCCGAATGCGATCCTGGCAGACGGCAACGGATTCTGCGGAAGGAACGACTCTAAGTCGTTCTGAAAGTTTCCTGAGGGTTTCAGCGGGCACATTCTCAAACTCGGTTGTAACGGCCTGAACGTGCTTCAGGAAATACTCGATCCCATCTTTGTCCTCAAATCCCGCATCAATGTGGACAGAAGAAAAATCCTTTACAGGACTGGAGGGATCCGGATCCCATGAAACGACCCTGTACCCCATTCTCCGGGCGGCGACGGCAAACATCCGTCCCAGTTGACCGCCTCCGAGAACGCCAAGACTCGCGCCGGGAAGAATCATGCTACTCATCCTGAAGA
>DAIEST010000055.1 GCA_027346125.1 Leptospirillum sp.
AAGAGCACCAATGCCAGCGTTCGAATCCGCACGTGCGGTCCTTTCCTGTAAAGCCATGTACCAGAATGAAAAAGCCGATGTTTCTCACTTGCAATGGCCAATCTAGACCATTTCTATAAAAAGAACAAGAGAATTTTTCAGCCTGCATCGGGAAACTGACCCGGGTGGAAGTTTCTTTCCCTCAAGATCTCCGGGAACGATCCCGATCTTCCCGGCAAAGACCTTGAGAATTCAGCGATAATTGGTCATATACGGGCCATCGGCAGTCCGGAAATGATTGCAGAGTCTTTCCAAACTTGATACTCTCCGGGTAGTGTCCTTTCCGGACGGAGTTATGGAGATTGATCGCTCATGATTCAAACCCATCGGATTTATGACCCGCAACCACCCGACAAAAAAACAAGCCGCATTCTGGTGGATCGTCTCTGGCCGAGAGGCCTTTCGCGGGAAAAGGCGGCGCTTGATCTCTGGGCCAAAGACTGGGCGCCATCGGAGACGCTCCGCACGTTTTTCCATTCGCACCCTGATCAGTTCTCATTATTTCGGGAGC
This sequence comes from Leptospirillum sp., assembly GCA_027346125.1. GTDB lineage: Bacteria > Nitrospirota > Leptospirillia > Leptospirillales > Leptospirillaceae > JAJYGC01. The sequence continues at coordinate 551 of DAIEST010000055.1, forward strand.
AATACCAATCGGAACTCCGAGCAAAAAGAGGAATGATCCTGGAACAGCTGCAACCGTATCTCGCCCATCCCGTTCTTCTTCTCTTCGCTTCCAGGAATATCCGGGAGAACAATGCGATTGTCCTGAAGGAAGAACTTTCGGACTGGCTGGGCGAACCCGGAAACAAGACCTCTCTCTCATGAAAAATCCTGAATCCTCTCTCCGGGAGGGAGGCCGGTTCCTCAGGCGTACCGTCGCAATGTTCCGGAACCGGAGGGGATCCGCTCTTCTCCTTGCGCTTTCCTGTTGCGCTTTTCCTGTCTCCCTCCAGGCGTCGCCCCTGATTCCCGCACTCCAGATGCCCAAAGTCCCGGTCATCCAGCAGTCCGTCACGAAAGATTCGTCACAGGTCTCCGATGCGTCTCTCCAGATTGCCTATACCGAAGGCATGCAGGATCTGAATGCCGGAAAAACCAAGGAAGCCCTCCAGACATTCCAGAACATTCTCCTCGATTACCCTCCCGGCAAGATTCCGATGGAAGTCTATCTGGCGCTTGCCCGGACATATCGCACGCTCAAAGCCCCGGACCGGGCGGTTGTGACGCTTCTGCCCCTTCTGAAATCACAGCTGCTTGCGATGTCCGACATGAAAACGAAACAGGAATTCATGTTCGAACTGGGGATCGCGGACACCCTTCTCCACAATGATGCCGGCACGGCACATTTTCTGATTCCCGTCTTCCCGCTTCTGGAAAAACCTTCGGAGATCCGGCAAGCGTCGCTGGCGCTCGTTCCCTATTTCGGGAAGACGGACCCGCTGGAAGGGGCGGTTCTTCTGGGAAACGTCATCGACAAGGTCGACCCGATCTATCAGAAGAAAATCCTCTCCCTGACGATCGACCTGATCCACGACCATCTCCCCCAGGTTCAGGACCTCCAGTCTCTTGAAAAGACCTTCCCCCACGAATTCCCGGGAGATTATGCGCTGTTCCGGATGGGTTCGATGGAGGTCGACCAGAATCACCCGGGCCAGGCGGAAAAGATCTTCCTGGACATCCTTTCGAATTATCCTTCTTCATTGTTCACCTCGGCTGTCCAGGAAAGGCTGAACCATCTTTCGTTCCCGGACGGCTCCCCGAAAGTGGTCATGATCCTGCCGCTGCTCTCGAACCCCGTAAGGGGATCGTTCGCCCGATCGCTTCTTTCCGGAGTCGAACTGTTCATGAGTCGTTCTGCCGGAACCTCTCCGACACAACTGCCGCTGGTGGTCCGGTTCTCGAAGAACTCCGCCAGCTATCGGTCCACATTCCGTTCGATGGAAAAATACCTCAAGATTCTGGCACTTGTGGGCCCGTTCTTCTCCGACGACCTGAATGCAGTCCAGAAAACGATCGAGGAAAAGAAGATTCCGGCCGTCACGCCAACGCTTCCGCCCAGACAAAAAATGACCGTACTGTACAGCACGGCCACTCTACCGGATATGATGGCCGCCGCCGCGGCTCTTGAAACGCCCAAGCGCGTCTTGACGCCGCGCGCGGTGGTCCTCTACCCGTCGCAGCCCTATGGGAGAACGGCAGCACGGACTTACGGACTTGTCCTGGAATCCCTGGGCGGAAAGATACTGGGCTCCTATTCCTACCGGCCGGACAGGCCGGATCACCAGTCCACGCTCGATACGATCAGGAAAATGGGAAAAGTGATGGTGATCCGGGAGAATACGCCTCTTCCTGCAGGCTTTTCCCGCATCTCCCCGGACATCGTCTCCCTGAATGGAAAAACATATTTCCTGAATAGCCATACCCTGCACGGAAACCGGATCCGGACTCTCTTCCTGCCGTCTTTCAACACGGTCTACATCCCGAATACCTCGCTGCACCCGGCGGCCATTCTTCGGGAACTGGCCTACAAGAACATTCAGAACATCACCGTGTTCGGAAACGAAACATTCCTGTCGACCAGAGGGCTTTCGGGGATCGGAGATCTTCACGATTCCGTCTATGCCACCGGAATACCTCCTTCCATCAATTCTTCCCGGTTCCCGTTGTCCGGCATCAAAACAAGATCCGCCAGCCTGTTCGCCCTCCAGACCTATGACGCGCTTTCCCTGCTGCAGGAGATCCTGTCCCAGGGAGCGAACGACAACCGTTCCGTCCTGGAGTACCTCAAAAGCCACCCGTCCTTCCTGGGAATCTCGGGAACCATCACATGGGACGGACCCGGAAGGTACCGGAAATCCGTCGGAGTCTATCAGCTGAGAAGAAATCGCTGGGTGCCATCTGATACAGTGGAAGTCGCATACCCTATCGATACATCCAAATAGGCAGGGACACCACCCAGACATTTGATCCAGGAGCGCGCGCGTGCTGCACTTTGATTCCGGAATGGATTTTCTTGCACAGACAGGTTTCCAGCTCACAACCGTCGGAATCCCTCTTTTGCTGGCGGTCACCCTTCACTAGGTTGCGCACGGTGCCGTGGCGGACCGGATGGGAGATCATACGGCGAGACTGCTCGGACGACTGACGTTGAACCCGTTTCCCCACGTGGATCCGTTCGGAACAATCCTTCTTCCGCTCATGCTCTATTTTTCCCATTCCGGCATGATGTTCGGTTACGCCAAACCCGTTCCGATCAATCCCGGCAACTTTGCCCATCCCCGAAGGGACATGGCATTCGTCGCCATGGCGGGTCCTCTTTCCAACCTTCTTCAGGCGCTGGTCTATATGAGCCTCCTGCACAGTTTTCTTGCCGGAATCTCCGGATCCTCATGGTTCGAGAATTCCGCACTGGGGACGGAAGTTGGCCGGATTGCCATCTCTTTGTTTAGAATGGGGATCATCGTCAACGTGATCCTGTTCGTCTTCAACCTGATTCCGCTTCCCCCGCTGGACGGGGGGCGCGTGCTTACCGGATTTCTCCCCCTGAAAGGAGCCGAAATCATGGGGAAGATCGAACCATACGGGATCTGGATCCTGTTCGGACTCATCCTTCTGGATCCCTATCTCGGGATCCTTTCCCGTTTTGTATGGCCGGAAATGGATGCGCTGACACAGCTGCTCATGGGCTGGGCCACAACGCCGACCTTTTCCTGAAAAACACAACCGGCAACTGATTGAACCGATGAACGAGGACCCATTGGAACCAACGCCTGCATCCGTATCGATTTCCTCTCCGGAAGAGAAAAAACCGGAAGGTCAAGAAATTCCCATCCACCGCATTGTCAGCGGAATCCAGCCCTCCGGGAAGCTGCATCTTGGCAACTATATGGGAGCACTCAAGAACTGGATCGACCTCCAGAACCGCTACGAATGCTATTTCTTCATTGCCGACTGGCACGCGCTCTCTACCAACTACGAGAACACCTCCCTCCTGAAGGACAACATCCGGAACATGCTTCTCGACTGGCTCGCACTTGGCCTGGATCCCGGAAAATGCACGATCTTTCTCCAATCGGACGTTCTGGAGCACGCCGAGCTGAATCTGTTGCTCGGAATGATCACTCCCGTCTCCTGGCTTCTCCGGAACCCCTCGTACAAAGACCAGCAGGAACAGATCCATGCCCGGGATCTCGCCACATTCGGCTTTCTGGGATACCCGGTCCTGATGGCAGCGGACATCCTTCTCTACCGGGCGGATCATGTCCCCGTCGGCCTCGACCAGCTGCCCCATCTTGAGTTGACCCGGGAAATTGCCCGTCGTCTTCTTCACCTGTATGGCCCGTGCGTCCCGGAACCCCTTCCGCTCCTGACCCCCACACCCAAACTTCTGGGTCTGGACGGACGGAAGATGAGCAAAAGCTACGACAACTGCATCTATATTTCAGACAGCGCCGAAGTCGTCTGGGAGAAAATCAGGACCATGATGACCGATCCCCAGAGAGTTCGGAGAACGGATCCCGGAGATCCCCAAAAATGCCCTGTCTTCAATCTCCACGGCTCCTTTACCGATGACGCGGCACGAAAAGAGATCGACAAGGGGTGCCGGACCGCCGGTATCGGCTGTATCGACTGCAAAAAAATCCTGTACGCGAATATCGAGACCCTTCTTTCTTCCGCCCGCCGGAATCGTCAGAAGCTGGAAGGGGATACGGCCCTTCTCGGATCGATCCTGGAGGAAGGGGCAGAAAACGCCCGCCAGGAAGCAAAGAAAACCCTGAGCATCGTCAGGAAAGCCATGAAGCTTCCGGAGAAGCATCTCTTTGGGTGACATCGTCGATTCCATCGTTTCCGGAACATTCGATCGTCTGGGAATCTCCGGGTCTCTCGGGGATCGCCTGTCCCGGGTGGAACGCGCCCTGGAGTCCATGGTTCCGCTCGAACTGGATACGGGAGAGACGGTCTTTTTCCGGGGATTCCGCATCCAGCACAACAGCGCGCTGGGCCCGTACAAAGGAGGAACCCGCTTCCACCCCTCCGTGACAGGAGAAGAGCTCTCCACACTGGCCCGCCTCATGACCTGGAAATGCTCGCTCCTGGATCTCCCCTTCGGGGGAGCGAAAGGAGGAATTGCCGTCGATCCCCACCCGCTTTCTTCGGGAGAACGCAAACGTCTGTCGCAGGAATACCTTCTGAGGATGTTCCCGATCCTGGGTCCGGAAACGGATATTCCGGGGCCGGACGTCAACACGGACTCCGAGACCATGGGATGGATGGCCGACGCCTTCTCGAAAAGGACCGGGACATGGAGGCCGGATATCGTCACCGGCAAGCCGGTATCGCTGGGAGGGCTTTCGTTCCGGGAGGAAGCCACCGGGTTCGGGGCTGCCGAAGTGGTTGCCGCCATTCTCGGGAGAAAAGAGGAAATGGCGCATCCTTCCTGTTCGATCGAAGGATTCGGGCATGTCGGACAACATCTTGCCCACCGCCTGTCCGAACGGGGGTTCCGGATTCTTGCCGTCACGGACAGCCGGTCCGGCATCGTCAATCAGGGGGGGCTGGCCATCGGAGAACTGATCCGCCTGAAACGCCAGTCAGGACACCTCAACCATCCGTCTCTGGGAGAAATCGTCAGCCCGGAAGAGACCGATCGGGTTTCAGCGGATCTCTTCATTCCGGCAGCCCTCTCCCGTTCCGTTTCTCCCGAGCGGGCCAGAGGGCTTTCCTGCCGATATGTCGTCGAAGCGGCAAACGATCCGTTGACGCCGGAAGGGGAGGCGATCCTGCTGGGGCGGGGCATCCCCGTCATGCCGGATATTCTTGTCAATTCCGGAGGGGTTACCGTATCGTACTTCGAATGGCTCCAGAACCGTTCCGGGGAAAGACGCGAGATCAAACGGGTGAAAGAAGATCTCTCCGCCCGAATGACGAGCATTGCAGAAGAGGTGATGGATCGGGCCAGGCGGGACAACGGAACGCTCCGGGAAGCCGCCTATCTGATCGCGGTCAATCGCGTCGCGATTGCCCAGAAAGCCCGGGAACGGTGATACAATACATCCCGCTGATGATCTGACCCTCTCGATATGGATGAGGAAAGCATAAAGGATTGCGCGTGACCGACACAAAACTGAAGAAAACCGGAAAAAAACAGGACGCAACCTCAGGGAGTCTTCTTCCCATCTGGGAAAGAGTCCTTCTGGCCCGGGCACAGGATCGCCCCACGACACTGGATTATATCCAGAGGCTTTGCAGCCAGTTCATCGAACTCCATGGGGACAGGTCGTTTCGTGACGATCCGTCGATCATTGCAGGTTTTGCCACGTTCGAGGGGAGAAGTGTAGCCGTCATTGGCCATCAGAAGGGAAAGAGCTTCAAGGACCGGATGACCAGAAATTTCGGCATGCCTCACCCGGAAGGCTACCGGAAGGCCCTCCGCATCATGCGGCTGGCGGAACGGTTTGCCATACCGGTGATCTCGTTCATCGACACACCGGGGGCCTACCCAGGAATCGAAGCCGAAGAGAGGGGGCAGGTGGAGGCTGTCGCGCGCAACATCATGGAAATGTTCGAGGTCAAGGTTCCCATCCTGGTGTTCGTCATCGGAGAAGGAGGAAGCGGGGGAGCGCTGGCGATCGGAGTCGGAGACCAGGTCTATATGCTCGAAAATGCCGTTTATTCCGTCATCAGTCCGGAAGCCTGCGCGGCGATCCTGTGGGAAGACTCGTCCCGTGCGCCGGAAGCGGCGGAACGCCTCCAGATGTCCTCTCACGATCTCCTTCGCATGGGAATTATCGACGGCATCATTCCGGAAGCGGAAGGGGGCGTCCAGAGAGACTCTTCCATCACGCTGGCCGCCATGCGATCCACTATTTCCGAACGTCTCGACAGCCTGACGAAAATGTCGCCGGAGACTCTCCTCGAAGCCCGTTACACGAAATTTCAGGGGATGGTCGCATACCGGGAGAACGGACACAACCAGCTCCCCCCGAACTCGAAAATCACATAACGGGAAACTCTTCCTTCCACTCCCTGATCTCCGGTCTCCCCTTCTCCGGGGAGGATCCGTTTCTCTTCTTCAATCCGACCAGATAGTTTCTCAGATCGGCATCGAGTTCTTCCTTCCTGGAAACGGAGCGCTCCCCGAAACGGGATTCGAGCGCCCGGACAAAGGAGTCGGAAGGAGAGACATTGAGGTGAAGAGGAATGATCGCGACAGGATAGGGGCGAGACATGATCTTGAGTTCCAGGACGGCCGGCACCGGGCCCGGATGCTGCTTCAGGATCGACTTGAGTTCAAGGAGATCCGCTTTCGTCAGGCCGTCGCTTTGCAGGTGGATCGCCACGGTCTGAAAGAGCGTTTCCATGGCCTGATCCAGTGTCTCGACCCGAACCGCACGGATCTTGCTTCCGAAATCATTGCGCTCCAGCGTTCCCGTCACAAGAAGAGGAATGTCCGGCACCAGGATCGACTGCGACTTTGCGTATATGTCCGGAAACAGGACGGCTTCGACAGAGCCCTCGATATCGAGGATGCTGAACTGAGCCATCTTGTCGCCCTTCCGGGTCTTGACTTCCCGGACGCTTCCGATCACGCCGAAAACCCGGACCATCTCTCCCTCGGAAACCAGTTCAAGGCTTCGGGTCGTACGGCTGTCGAGTTTCAGGATCAGATCCCCGTACTGGGCCATCGGGTGCGAGGTAAGATAAAAGCCGAGGGCGTTTCTCTCTTCGCTGAGAAGCATCCGCTCGTCCCATTCCGGCATGTCCTTGATCGGGGGATGAAAAGCATCCGGTTCCGCATACTCCTTGAAAAGGGACTTCTGGGGAGACGCCTTCCCTGATTTCTGCTTTTCAGCCCACACCAGAAGATCGTCCAGCGACTCCATCGCCACGGACCGCCTGATCTCAAGCGAACGAAACGCGCCGGCCCTGATCAGGGCCTCGATGACACGCCTGTTGACCTTTTTCCCGGACATTCTCCGGAGAAAATCCGGGAAATCCTTGAATGGCCCATCGCTTGCCCTGTTTTCGAGAATGACGTCCACGGCCTGCTTTCCGACGTTCTTGACAGCTCCGAGACCAAAAAGGATCTGTGCCTCCGGCAGGATCAGAAAGTCGAGTTCGCTCCTGTTGATGTCGGGAGGAAGAACCGAGATACCCATCTCCTTGGCACCGACCAGAAATACGCCGATCTTTTCCGTATCGTCCAGCGCATTCGTGAGAAGCGCCGCCCAGAGCTCCACCGGGTAATGCGCTTTCAGGTAGGCCGTCTGATAGGAGATCAGGGCATAGGCCGCACTGTGAGACTTGTTGAACCCATAGCCGGCAAAATATTCCATCAGTTCAAAGACATGTTCGGACTTGCCCTTGGGAAATCCTTTGCGGATCG
>DAIEST010000094.1 GCA_027346125.1 Leptospirillum sp.
TTTTCCGTATCGGAAGGGATCATGGACTATGTCCAATACCTTGAACACTGATCATGCTTCCTTCCGTTTTTCCGGGCATGTTCTTACCGTGATGATCGGGATATTTCTTGGGATATCTGCAGGAGTCTCCGTCCCGTCCGCATGGGGGGCTGGAGGTCTTCTTCCTGAAAGGAGTGGAGGGAATGTCGTCAGCGACGTCCGGGACAGGAAGACGCGAGATCAGGAGGACTTGAACAAGTTAATCCTGAAATATGGTCTTGTCCATAACCGTTCGGTCAATGCTTCGCTCAGGGATATCAGTCTGCGTCTGGGTCCTTATTTCGATCATCCCGAATTCCGCCTGAAGGTCGTCATTCTGGATCGGGAAAGAATCATGGCCTATCTTCTGAATGGGCAGACTCTGGTCCTGAGCCGTGGGATGGTTTATTCCGGCATGCTTGAAAGCACGGATCAGGTTGCGGGAGTTCTGGCGTATCTTCTGGCGGAACGGGTGTTTGGGCATCTGGAACAGGAAGAACAGGAACTTTCCGCTCATAGGGAGGAAGTCCCTTCCGATCATTTCGGAAAAAAGCCGATTCTGCGGCCAGTATTGTATGCCGCACTGGCGATGGTTCAGGCAGGATATCATTATCAAGGCATCATCGATGCCGTGCATCTCCTTGGCAAGTCCCGGAAGGATCCGGCCCTTTTTTCTACCGGCAAGTTTCTGCTTGAGAAGAAGATGAAGGTCCTGAAGGGAGCGGGGTTTTTCTTCGAGGGACAGACAGCGGTTCTCGTTCATCACAATATGACCGCAATCTATGACCTTTCCCGATTCCTCTCCCTCTTCCCCCTGTCCGTTGGAGGGCACTTTCTGTTAGGACTTGCCTACTACCAGTCTTTTTCCGAGACCCGTCCCTATTCGGTGCGGCGATTTCTTTTTCTGGCCGACCCGGTTCCCATCCTGAGGACACAGGAAACTCCTCTCGACATAGGTGCGCTGGACGCGGCGGAGTCCGAATGGGACTTGGCGCTCAAACTCAACCCCGCCTACTCTCCCTCCTTGAACGGAAAGGGGAGGATCCTTCTGTTGAAAGGGCACCGGAAAAAAGCGCGGACTTTCTTCCGAAGGGCTTTCAATCTGATTGACGATTCTCCGTGGTACCAGGCTGATTATGCGTTTGCCCTTCTGATGCGCCATCATTCCATCAAGGGAAAACGTCTGTTCAGTGCTGCCATCGCCAAAGCTTCCTACGATCCGAAGTTATTGTATGACCTGGCTGTATGGAACCTGATGAATGGACGCTCCGCCCAATCCGGAAAGATCTTCCGGAAGCTTTCCGACCGTCCCGGATGGCGTTTCCTCATTCGAGGGACACACCCGGAGCTTTCGCTCCCTCGACCGTCTCAACCGTCTGCGAAAGAGGAAGGGGACTCTTTCTTCCTCAACCCGGGGGAAACGATGGAGAATGTCCAGAAAAAAATCGGGCTTCCGAAGACCCCTCCCATCCAGTTGTATGGCCGGACCATCTGGTATTACTCCGGGCGGGGCATTCGGCTGATTTTTCATCGGAAGTACCTTTACTACGCCATTTTTGAGAAGAAGTGGGGTACTCAAGGATTGGGCGGCTTCTCCGTCGGGGAAAAGTTCTCCCCGACGGATCCCGGCGTTCCCCATCCCAGCTGGGTGGTGCCGTATGGAAGAGATCCTTATCTGATCTTCAAGAAGCCGTTTGGGTATGTGGCTGTTTCAGAAAAGAACGGACGTGTGTCTCAGGTGTTTGTGAGCATTGTTCCGCCTAACGGGACCGTCAATCAGGATCTGCTTTCGGCGCATATGGCCGATTAGACTACTCCTGACCGTCCACCGGAAAGAGAAAGGGAGCGCCAGAGGGTACTGCATCGAACAGACCGTGCTGGATACGCTCTTCATGTGTGAAGGGGATCGGGTACTGTCCCGTAAAACAGGCGTTACAGAAGTTGCCATCCGGGTTGTAGTGCCCATTTTGGGGCGCAGTCCGGCATTGTCTCATGACCTCTTCCATTTCTTCGACGGGGAGATATCCGAGCGAGTCGGCTTTCAGGTAGCGACGGATTTCTTCATTGTTGTGCGTAGATGCAATGAGCTCTCCCCGGGTAGGGGTATCGATTCCATAGAAACAGGGAGAGATAATCGGAGCCGATGCGATACGCATGTGAATTTCTTTTGCGCCTGCCGCCCGAAGCATGGAAACAATCTTGCGGCTGGTCGTCCCCCTTACGATGGAATCATCGATGACGACCACCCTCTTGCCTTTCAGAATGTGCGGGACGGCATTCAGTTTGATCTTGACACCGAAATGCCGGATGGATTGTTTGGGTTCGATGAAGGTTCTTCCGACATAGTGGTTGCGGACGAGTCCCATATCCAGCGGGATGCCTGAAGCTTCCGAGTAGCCCAGTGCCGGGGCGACTCCTGAATCGGGAACCGGCACCACCAGATCCGCTTCGACAGGATGTATCTGCGCCAGTCTGTTCCCGAGCCGTTTTCGGGATGAGTAGACGGGGATTCCGAAAACCTGACTGTCCGGACGGGCAAAGTAGACCAGTTCAAAGATGCATGGGGCATCTTCTTTTTTGGGAAAAAGCCGATGGGATTCAAGCCCCTCGCGGGAGATAATGACCATTTCCCCAGGATCGACGTCCCGGATGAATGTGGCCCCGATCAGATCGAAGGCGCATGTTTCGGATGCGAGGACATAGGCATCTCCGAGCTGTCCAAGGGACAGTGGTCGCAGTCCCAGGGGATCCCGGATCCCCAGGATCTTGTCCGGAAGAAGAGCCAGCAGGGAATAGGATCCCTTGACGGATCCCAATGCGTAAGCGACGCGATCGACCAGACCGGTTCCCCTTGAGCGTGCAATCAGATGGACGAGCACTTCCGAGTCGACATCCGTGGTGAACAGTGCTCCCTCTTGCTCGAGGTCTTTTCTGATTTCCATCGCGTTCGTCAGATTGCCATTATGGACAAGGGCCATGGCCCCATCGCTGAAGTAGGCGGTCAGTGGCTGGAGTTCCCGTTCGGAATCGCCTCCGGCAGTGGCATACCGATTGTGTCCGATCGCGGACAACCCCTGCAGGTCGTTGAGCGTCGTCTCTGTATAGAATTCGGAAACGAGGGCCTGGGATTTCCTGAGGACCAGACGTCCCTTGTCCATCGTGGCAATGCCTGTCCCTTCCTGTCCCCTGTGCTGGAGGGCATAAAGACCAAGGTAGGTCATTCTGGAGGCTTCCGGATGGCCAAATATTCCGAATACGGCACACTCTTCATGAAAATGATCGTCGCTCGGGGACGATTCCGGTTTGTCCATCGGGTTGATCACGGCAGTTCCTCCATGAATTGTGACAAGGCAGCCTGAAAACGGTGTTTGATTCCCGGAAGGGATTCGGTCCATTCCTTGCGGGTCCCTTCCATGTCCTGATAGCGGAGTATCCAGACGTTCCGGGCAGCGTAACCGGTTGACCGGAATGGAACTCCCCATTCATGGGCCGTTTCCAGAAGAGAGGACTCTTCGTCCGGAGGATAGGCGACAAGAAGCCGGCCGGGAGACTCTGAAAAGAAGAAAGGGAGCGGGTCGACCGCGGGAGAAAAGTCCAGAAACGCTCCAAGAGAGGGATCGTGTGCGACCATCAGCAGAAGGCTTCGCAGCAATCCTCCCCGCCCGATCGCCCTGGCGCTGGCGATTCGTCGGGAGTGTGCCGCAGTCATCATGAAAGATGTCAGTTTCTTGAGGTCATCGTATCGTGGGGCCGGGACGGAATCCTGAATTTCCTCTTCCAGGATCCAGTCGAGATAAGATCCCCCCAAAGCCAGGTTCCGGGACTGGCCGACGATCGCGATCCTCAATCCGGGAGCGGGGATCTGTCCGGGAATCCGATTCCGGATGGATGGAAGAAGGCCGGTGATGCCGATCATCGGGGTTGGAGGAATGCTGGTCCCGTTGGTTTCATTATAAAGGCTGACGTTTCCTGAAATAACGGGAATGTCCAGTGCGATTCCCGCTTCGGCGATTCCACGGACCGCATTCTGAAAGCTCCCCATGATCAGCGGGTTCTCGGGGTTGCCAAAATTCAGGCAGTCCGTCATGGCCAGGGGAAATGCCCCGACGGCAGCCAGTTCCGTGACGGCCTTGGAAACCAGAAGTGCTCCGCCAAGGTAAGGATCGCGCGAACAGGCGTGTGGCAGAGAGACAACAGAGAGTGCGACTCCTGTCCGTTTCGGATCTTTCATGTCGAGAACCGCAGCGTCGTGTCCGGGCCCGAAAACGGTTCGCGTCTGGACTTCAAAATCGAAATGACGGTAGATCCAGCGGGAGCTTCCCCCGTTGGGATGGTCGAGCATCCTGTGGAAGATATCCGAAAGACTGTGGGTTCCGGAAAGGGACGGGGAGGCCGACAGCGATCTGCCCGTTGCCTCCGTCTGTCCCGGGCGATTGTAGAGAGGGGCGTCCTCCGTCAGATGGGAAATAGGCAAATCCGCCAGTACCTGATCGCCCTTGCGCACAATAAAGTTCGGTTTCGGGATGGTATGCCCGACTACAGCCGAGGACAGATGCCAGTTTGTTGCGATCTCCCGTATTTTTTCGACGTTTTCCGGAACCGAGAGGACAAGCATCCGTTCCTGTGACTCCGAGAGAAGGATCTCCCACGGTTCCATCGAGAAATCCCGAAGGGGAACCCCGGAAACATCGATCTCCATCCCGAGGCCTGATCTCCCCGCCATTTCAGTCGAGGAACTGGTCAGTCCTGCGGCTCCCATGTCCTGAATGGAATCGGCCAGACGAAGGCGCGCGATTTCCAGTGTCGCCTCCATCAGGTTCTTTCCGGCATAGGGGTCCGCAATCTGAACCTGGGGTCTCAGATCTCCTCCGTCGCTTGAAAATCCGCGGGAAGCCATCGCGGCTCCAGAGACGCCGTCCCTTCCTGTCCGGTTTCCGATGTAGATGGCCTGAAGCCCTTCCCTGGAGGCTTTTGCCGACATGATGGAATGGTCCATCACCACCCCGACTGCCATGACGTTGACCAGGATGTTGTCTTTGTACCTGTCGTCAAACCAGACCTCGCCTCCCACGGTCGGGATGCCGATGGGGTTCCCGTAGCCGGCAATTCCTTCGACAACCCTCCGAAAAAGAGTCCGGTGACGGGGATGGCGAAGAGAGCCGAAGACGAGGCTGTTTGCCAGGGCGACCGGCCTGGCTCCCATCGCAATGACATCTCTCAGTATCCCGCCTACTCCGGTTGCCGCACCTTGAAAAGGTTCCAGAAAGCTTGGGTGATTATGGCTTTCCATCTTGAATGCCAGACAGATGCCCTCCCGGATATGGACAATGCCCGCGTTTTCTCCTGGGCCTGCCTGAACTCTTGGATGGCTTGAAGAAAAAGACCTGAGATGGACTTTCGATGACTTGTAACTGCAGTGTTCGCTCCACATGGCAGAAAAAATGGCTTCTTCCGTCAGGGTCGGCTCCCTGCCGATAAGACGCTGGATCATCTCCATTTCTGAAGCGGGAATGCGGAATCGTGAGGCGGCAGTTGTCATGAGGATTCCATTTCTGCTCTGATGGGGTTAGGAAACGACAGCAAGTCACTCACGGTCTTGAGATTTTCACGGGTTGCCTGTTGCAGGGTCAGCTCCGTGAGTTCGCCCACGACAGCTCGGGGGACTTTGGCTTGTCGGTGTCTGGATGGCGGTGGAGAAGAGAAACCAGAAGCGATTCGAAAAGGAGAAGACCGTCCGATCCGGGAGAAGTCGAGCGTGTACGGCGTTCGGGGTGGGGCATGAGTCCAACCACATTGCCCGACCGGTTGGCGATCCCTGCGATGTCATGAACGGAGCCGTTCGGATTGGAAAGATAGCGGAACACGACTTGCCCGTTCTGTTCCAGTTCCCGGAGTTCGTTCTCCTGCAGGAAGTAGCGGCCTTCCTGGTGCGCGATGGGTAACGAAAGGCGGGTTCCTTCCGGAAGCAGTGCCGTAAAGGGGGTTCCGGTGCTCTGGACGAGCAGGGGGGTTTCTTCGCAGATAAAGCTCCGGGAAGAATTTACCAGAAGAGCGCCCGGAAGCAACCTTGCTTCGGCAAGGATCTGAAACCCGTTGCAAATCCCGAGGACAGGTTTCCCTTCTTCGGAAAAGGTCCTGATGGCCCTGATGACAGGAGTTTGTGCAGAGATGGCTCCCGTTCTCAGGTAGTCCCCGTAGGAAAACCCTCCGGGCAGAATGACCGCGTCGAGATCCGGCAGTATCGCGGAAGCATGGGAAACCCAAACCGGTTCGAACCCGGAAATGCTTTGCACAGCCTCGAAGGTGTCTGCATCGCAGTTTGTGCCCGGGAAACGGACGACACCGATTCGGAAGGTGGCGCGTCGAAATGGAACGGATGCGGCTGAAGTTTTCACCTTTCCATTCTATAAGCTAGGGGGACTGGCAGTCAATGATCGGCGGGTCATTCCAATCCGGAGACGGGACAAGGATTGACGTCATAAAACACTTCCGGGTACTCTGGACTGACTGGTCAGTCTTCTGTCGTCCCGTTCCAGGTGCTCTTCCGGTCCGTCTCGGCCCCAAATTTGGAGGGTTTGTGTCCCAGGCTCCTTTCCGATGGCTCCCGCTTATCCTCATTGCATTGATGATTCCGGCCGCGGGTCCGGGGAAAGCGTATGCGTCTCCTCCTCCCGTTTCTTCCGTGCCTGCTGCCAGCCCTGGTTCCGATAGCGGCGTTTCAGGGCCGGTCGATCCCGATTTGTCGGAAGAGGGGAAGTTTGATGAAACATTCGGCCGGTTTGGCCTATCGATAGGATTCCAGTACGTTTTCTCGCAAACGCCCCAGCAGGAAAATTTTTACGAGAATTCCCTCGGGGGGATTGCAGAGCTTTCGTACGGGATCCGGACAGGTGTCAGGGTATTGGTGGGAGGCGGGTATGCGCTGGACTCCCCCCATATCTCCCCTCCTCTCAAGTCTTCCGGAAATGGCCCTTCCTCCGAGTTTACGGAAGGATATCTGGGGAGCCGTCTGGCGATGGATCCGTTCTTTCCCGGATTCTTTGAGCGCCAGCCCTGGATCCCCTATATCCGCGCCGATATGGGGGGAGTCTTCGAAGGAGTGTCGAATGCGGGTCCGGCCAATGGAAGAACAAGCGGTCTGATGACCGACGTCGGGCTTGGAATAGAGGGGAGAGCGCCGGAGTTTCCTGTGGGTTTCTTTGCCGAGGTCCGTTCCCAGTGGTTCTTTCTTGGGCCCCATACGATCACTGTTCTTCCGGTCATTGTCGGGTCAACGTTTTACTTCTGAGGTCGATGGACGAGATGAAAGAGCCGTTTCGAGCCCCGACGAGCTTCCTGAAGCAGCAGCTGTCCTTCGATGAAGCCAGAAACCATATCATTGAACGGGCCGCGAACCTTTTCGCGGAACGACGGTACGACCAGGTCACGCTTGATGGCCTGATCCGGATCCTGGGGATCGGAAAGGGAACTCTTTACCGCTTTTTTACCAACAAGGAGGAACTCTATTCCCAAATCCTGGATCTGGGGCACGAGCAACTTCTGGGGCTTCTTCAGGAAGTGCGGGACCGGAGCGATATCGGTCCGGTCGCAAAGCTTTGTGAGATGGCGTTTTCCATGGCGCACTTCATCCGGTTGCATCTGGATATCTACACGGTCATGGCGATCGAGGAGCCAAAGGACAAGTGCACCTCCGAAAAGATTCTCCGGTACCGGAAGGAACGCATTGGAATGGTTGTCTGCGTCGTGGAGCAAGGGTGCCGGATGGGGGTTTTTCGCCCCGATCTGGATACATGGCTGTTTTCCCAATCCCTGATGGGAGCGTTGTGGGCAGAAGCGCTCTTTCCCGCTCCGTCGGATGAGGCCGGTGGACGGATCGTCTTGAGGACACAGGAGATCGTTGCCCTTTTCATGGAGGGGATTTGTGTGTCGCCCGGCGTGCCGGGCGGGGAAAAGGGGAAGCAAGAATGATTGAATCTTCCGCAAAGCTGCTTCGTCGTCTTTTTCCCCCTGTATTTCTTCTCGCATTTTTGTCGTTTGCGGGGATTGCCTTGGCTGAGCCCGCGACGATCCGCCCGGAACTTCCTTCCGTTCCTTCAAAACCGCTGGCGATCCCGATTCCCGGGATTCTTTCCCTTGATGAGGCCATGCGGATTGCGATCAGGGCCCACCCCCAATATCGGCAGGCCCTTCATACGTATCAGGCGAACAAGGAAATCATCGGACAGGCGATGTCGAATTATTATCCCCACCTTTCAGTCGGTGCGGGATATACTTACGAAACCGGTAACTTCGTGATTTCTCCGGGGTTCCCTCCCTCCCTGTATAATCTTATTCTTCCTCCGAACAACACCGGATTCGATTATTATCAGGCCCAGGCCAATATTTCCGAGACCCTCTTTACCTTTGGGCAGCGCATTACCCAGGTTCGCCAGGCACGACACAACGCCATGTCTTCGGGACAACAGGCTTTATGGACACTCTGGTCCCTGTTGGCGAATGTGGAAATTGCATACGATACACTGGCACAGGATATCCTTCTGGTGGATGCAGCCCGGAAAACCCTCAAGGATTATGAGGACCAGCTGCAGGTCGCCAACGGGGAATATCAGGTCGGGACCGCTTCGAAATTTGATGTCCTGAATGCCGAGGTCAACAGTTCCAACGCCAAACTGAACCTCATCACGGCGCGCAACAACGTGAAGGTTGCCCGGGTTGGACTCCTGAATGCCATGGGGGTGGCCTATGGAGGTCGATTCACTGTAATCACTTCGCTGAACTATGTTCCGATGGACAAAACCCTGGATTCCCTGTTGCATTATGCGCTGGAGCGCCGCCCGGATCTCCTGTCGATGAAAGAGCAGGAGAAAGCGGATCGGCAAAATGAGCTTTATTACAAAAGCACATATCTGCCGTCCCTTGGAGCGACTGCAGGCTACTCCTATGCCAGTATCTTCTTTCCGCTGACCTATAACTGGTTTCTCGGCGCGACTGTTTCGGTCCCGATCTTTTCCGGGTTTCTCACTGTCCACCAGGTGGCCCAGGCCCAGAAGACCCTGGCTGCCGCCCGGGATGCCGAGGAGAGTCTCCGCCAGAATCTCATGATGCAGGTGAAGCAGGATTACTACAACATGGAAACGTCTTCGGAGCGCATCAATACGACACGCGCACTTCTTTCACAGGCCCGGGAAAGTCTCCGTCTGGCAGAAGGGCAGTATCGTGTGGGGGTTGGTTCTGCAGTGGCTGTGACACAGGCGGAGGCTGACCTGGCATCGGCCCGTGCCCAGTATGTCCAGGCTGTTTACAGTTACAAGATTGCCAGGGCCAATCTGATTCGGGATACGGGAATGAACCCGCTGGGGCAAATACAGGAGCGGAACAATAAAGGGGTTGTCGCGCATGAATAAGGCCGGAAAATGGGGGCTTTCCCTGCTCTTTCTGGGAACGGCAGTACTGATCGGGTACCGATTGGTCCATCATTCGCTTGTCCGGGAAAAACAGGGCGCACAAGTGAAGATGGATGTGGCCGTTTTTGTCACGCAGCCAGCGGTGCAGTCCATTTCCCAGACAATCACGCTGACTGCCGATATCCAGCCGATCAACCAGGCCGCGATCTACTCCCAGGTGAGCGGATATCTGGACTCGATTTCGGTCCGGAGAGGGTACCGTGTAAAGAAGGGGCAGGTTCTTGCCACGATCAACGATACCACCTATCGCGCACAACTCCAGCAGGCCCAGGCCACCAGGGACTATACCTGCCTGAACGCGAATCGGTACAAGAAGCTTTTGGCCAAAAACCTTGTTTCCCACGACTCTTATGACCTTGCAAGGGAACAGTGCCGGCAGGCCCAGGCATCGGTGGACTATGCCGCCAAGGAGTTGGACTATACCAGGATCACGGCACCCTTTGACGGATATATTTTCAATCGCATGGTCGATCCCGGTGCGACGATTCCGGCATCCACCGCCGCAGTGGCATCCAACCAGAGTCCCCTGTTTACGGTGGTGGACATCCATCTGGTCAAGATCGTCGTCAGCATCCCGGAAAGCGATGTCCGCTATCTTCGGATCGGGCTTCCGATTCATGTCCAGGCCGACGCGTACCCTGGCCGGATCTTCCCGGGCAGGATTACCCGGATGAATCCGGCGCTGGATGTCCAGACCAGAACGCTGGCTGTGGAAATCGACATGCCCAATCCGGACGGTGCGCTGAAGCCGGGGATGTTTGCCAGAGCCATCCTTCACCTCCGGACAGTAAAGGGTGCCCTGGTCATCCCCAGGGACGCGGTTGTCCGGAGAAAAGGCAAGACGTTCGTCTATCGGGTGGATCCGGGGAGGACCCTCCACAGGGTTCCGGTTGTCCTGGGGATACAGGGTGGATCGCGGGTTCAGGTGACCGAGGGGATCTTTTCCTCCGATCAGATCGTTGTGCCCGGACAGCAACATCTGAGCGATGGGGAAACCGTTTTGCCAAAACCGTATGCTCCGGTCTTCGTGCCGGGCCTTTCCCAGAAGTCCTGACCCCCTTCGCGCGATGTGGCTGACACGTCTGGCTCTTAAAAATGCGATCGGGGTCTTCATGGCCGCGATGGCGCTCCTTCTCATCGGAGCCCAGTCCATTTCGCGCCTTCCGATCGACCTGTTTCCCAATCTCGCGGTTCCTGTCCTGATCATCGGTACAATCTATCCGGGAGCCTCCCCCCTGGATGTCGAGCGGAGCGTGACTTATCCGCTCGAGAAAACCCTTTCGACCATCGACAATGTCTCCCATATCCAGTCCCAGTCGAGGGAAGGGGTTTCGGCCATTCAGGTCTGGTTCAACTGGGGGGAGGACCTCAATGGAGGAATGGTTCAGGCTGTTCAGAAAATCAGCCAGATTCTTAATCAGCTTCCTCCCGGCATTCAGCAGCCTTTTATCCTGAAGTTCGATATTGCGAATATCCCTATCGCATCGGTCACCGTTTCCGATCCCAATCTCAATCAGATTCAGCTCTATGATCTGGCCTACAACACAATCGAACCCCAGCTGGAGCAGTTGCCCAATGTTTCTCAGGCGACCGTCAACGGAGGGAAAGTCCGTCAAATCAATATCAACCTGAACCCTCATGAACTGTTTGCCAGAAATCTGTCGATCACCCAGGTCGTGAATGCGATCAACCAGGCGAATCTCATTCTTCCGTCCGGAGATGTCAGGATTGGGTCGAAGGATTACAACCTTTTCACCAATAACCAGATTACCCGCCATCTGGTGGACACGCTTCGGCATGTCGCCGTTTCCACCCAGAAGGCTCCGGACGGGCGAACTGTCCCCATTTTTGTGAAGGATTTCGCTCGGGTCAGCGATTCCGCCGAAACCCAGACGAATATTGTCCGGGTGAACGGGGAAAACGCGGTCTATCTGGCGGTCAACAAGCAGCCGGGGTCGAATACGGTCAAGGTCGTGGATTCTTTGCGGGACATTCTTCCAAAACTGCGCGGACTGCCGTCTGGCGTCCACCTCGATATCTCCTTTGACCAGTCGCAGTACATCCGGCAATCGATCAGGAGTCTCTACCGGGAAATCTTCCAGGGCGCACTGCTGGCCATTCTTGTCATTCTGCTCTTTTTCGGGAATGTGCCAGCAACGATCATCATCGCTACGGCGATTCCCCTGTCGGCATTGTCTGCGCTCACTTTCCTGTACTTTTCGCATCAAACGCTGAATATCTTCACGTTTGGAGGACTGGCGCTCGGTATCGGACGGCTTGTCGATGATTCGATCGTCGAGCTCGAAAACATCTACCGCCATTTTTCCACGGACCGGCTGCCCCGTCCCCAGGCACTGCTGGCGGCTGCCCGGGAGGTAGCCATGCCGATTCTGGCCTCGACCGTCACGACGGTGATCGTCTTTCTTCCCATCGTTTTCATGAAAGGGATCGGGCGCCTTCTTTTTACGCCCATGGCGTTGACGATCACGTTCGCGCTCTTTGCATCTTTTTTCGTTTCACGGACGGTCACCCCCCTGTTGTGTTACCGATTCCTTCGCCCCGACCGGACGGTCCTCTCGGAGAGAAAGGGGGTTTTTTCCTGGTTTCAGAGAGGGTTTCACAAGATCGAGGAGGGGTACGAACGCCTCCTGTCTTACTCGATCCATCACCGAAGGAAGATCTTTTTAGGGATTCTCTCCACGTTTCTTCTCTCTTTGCCACTGATTCACTTTATCGGTACGGAGTTCTTTCCGGCCCCGGACGAAAGCCAGTTCTCCATCAATATCCAGACGCCTCCGGGAACCCGGATCGAGTTGACGGCCCAGGTTGTCCGCGAAGTCGAGGATATGGTCCGGAGGTCTTTGCCTCCAAAGGATATCAAGCTGATCGCTTCGAATATCGGACTCCGGAATACGGCAGGTCGGGGGACCAATGGAGCGGCTTCGGTCTTTACGGCCAACACCGGCCCGGATACGGCATACGTTCAGGTCAATCTGGTGGATCCCGACAAACGCGCGGAAAACTCGGACCAGTTGATGGATCGGGTTCGGACGGCAATGAAGGGAATGTTCCCGGGAACCGGAATTTATTTTATGCCGGGGGGACTGATCGAGCGGATTCTGAATTTCGGGTACCAGGGGATCATCGATGTGGAAATCTATGGCTATGATCTGGCCACGGGAGAACAGTTGGCGGAGAACGTCGCTCGTGGGATGAAGTCCATCCGGGGAATGGGAGATGTCCAGATTCTCCCCAACGACTTCCGTTATCCCGAGCTTAACGTTCATGTGGATCGGGTGAAAGCTGCGATGGCAGGGCTCTCGGTCCAGCAGGTTGCGTCGACCGTCCTCTGGAGTTTTGTCGGAAACGAAAACAATCCGTCAATCTATACGGACCCTTCCACGGGGAACGAGTACAATATTGTCGTGCAACTCGATCGTCCGTACCGGCACTCCCTGGAAGACCTCAGGAATGTCTTTCTGACCAACGCGAATGGCCAGCCCATTCTCTTGAGGGATATTGCCACGATCCGCGAATCGTCCGGTCCCAACGAGATCGACCGGAAACGGATGACCCGCCTGATCACGATTTCCGCCAACCCGGTCGGTCGACCGCTTGGAGAAATTGCGAAGGATCTGCGGAGATTCGTGGCGAATGCCCAGGTGCCCGACGGTTATTCCATTGTCCTGTCGGGACAGATCGCCCAGCAGAATGGTGCATTCCTTTCCCTGGCCCTGGCGGGGATTTCCGCAATCCTTCTTGTCTACATGGTTCTGGCGACCCAGTTCAGATCACTGCTGGACCCCTTTGTGATCATGTTCTCTGTTCCCATGAGTTTTATCGGGGTGATCTGGATGTTTTTCCTGACCGGAACGCCTTTTTCGACGATCGCATTTATGGGTGTGATCATGACGGTCGGGATTGCAGCCAGCAACGGAGTGCTGCTTGTCGATTACTCGAACCGGCTTCAGCGCGACGAAGGACTGGGGCTGGAAGAAGCTGTCGTCCGTGCCGGAAGGACCCGCCTCAGGCCTGTCGTGATGACCAGTCTGGCTACCGTCGTCGGTCTGGTGCCAATGGCGCTGGGTTTTGACATCGGAAGTTCGAACAGTCTCCCCCTGGCCCGTGCGGTTATCGGTGGCTTGACACTGGCAACGGTCTTCACTCTTATATTAGTACCGACGATCTACCTGTCGTTTCACCGGAGGTTCCCTGTCAGAGGGAAATCCGGTACCGACGGGATCTGGGAGGAGCCGTCCGGCACGCCGGATCGGTAAAGGTCTCGCCGGGGAGAGCCCCGGACTATGGTGACAGAGAGACCCACCCGGAAGTCAGGATCTTGATCCCCAGGTGGAGGGGAGAGGGAATTTGGGCCGCTTCGCCCTTTCGTGTCAGGATCCCAAGGATAGAAGCACTGGACAGTGCCGGAACCGAGAGTCCTGTCAGTGTTCCGCTATCAAGTTCTTTCCTGACATTCAGTGCAGGCAATACCCCGATGCCGATTCCTGAAAGCAGGACTTTCCGGACGAGATCCGTATCCGATGTCTCCAGCGTGACATTTATTTTCAGGGAAAGCTTTGTGAGGATGCTTTCGATATAATCCCTGAAAAATGTATGTCGAGAAGGTAGAATAAGCGGATATTCCTCGAGGATCCTGGGATCCCGTCTCCACTTTCCTGTTGCCATGTGTGGAGCGGCGACCACGAGAATGTTCGTTTTCTGGACCGGACTCAAGTCGAATCTGGTGACAAGCTCCTCATAGCAGGGGGTCTCTTCGGGAATCTGGGTCAGGACCATATCCGCCGCGTGACTGTCCAGTTCCTGGATCAGTTCGTCGTCCAGCGCCTGGTGTGTCTGGATGGTCTGGTTCTTGTACGTTCCCCGGAGATAGTTCAGAAAAGGGGTATCGTCTCCAAATCCTGTTCCGAACCCGATCCCCAGATGTATCGGATCTACTTTGGAGACGGGTTTGAACCGCTGCATTGCTTCCGTGCTCTGGGTGACTTTTTCCAGGATCTGACGGGCCTGTTCCAGAAACAGAAGTCCGGTCTGGCTCAGGTAGACTCGCCGTCCTACCCGGTTGAAAAGCTTTGCCTGAAACTCATCTTCGAGGAGCTGGATCTGGGTACTGATCGCAGGCTGGGTCACTCCCAGTTCCCGTGCAGCCTGAGTAAAATTCAGCGTCTGACTGACGACGATGAATGTGTGAATCTGTGATAGGGTCATTTGATGCTCCTTGGAATTCTTCTAAAAAACTATTGTTTTATAATGCCTTATTTATTTATTAATAACTGTTTTTCAAATTTCATTATGCAATAATTTTTTAATATGTGTAAAGGCTTCAATGCCCGATGATACGATAAAGGTGGATTAGAAGACGTGGTGTTCATTGGAGTGATCCGGGAAGAGGGGACACGCAAGGGAATCAAGAGGTCCGGAGATTCCCGGATCTCCGGATTCCTCCTGTCGTTTGTCTGGTGTCTGCTGGCAATCCTCCTTGCCTTTCCCCGTTTTTCCGATGCTGCCCCCGGACAGGGAGATCAGTCATCCTCCAGGTCGACGGACAACAGGCCGGGAGTGTTTGTTCTGACGCTTCCGGGAGCATTGGGGCTGGCGCTTCGCAGTCACCCGCAGCTGGGAGCGGCCAATGCCGGAGTATCCAGCGCACAGGCGGGGATCGGCA
>DAIEST010000141.1 GCA_027346125.1 Leptospirillum sp.
ACCTCCGGATCCCGGAGGTCGGAACAGAACACCCCGCCGTTGTCCATCCCCCCTCCTTTCCCCTACATCCCTTCCATGCGAACCTGTCGGAAATTCCGACAGGTTGAATCCTGCTGGAGTTCCTCCTCGTCATAAATGTGCTTCAGGTGTTCGACGACATTTGTTCGCGCTGTTTGAAACAGGTCCGCCATCTGCTGTTGAGTCAACCAGACGGTATCATTGTCCAGTTTCACATTGAGGTTCAGTTTTCCACTTTTGTCCTGAAACAGGACGATATCACTCATTCTCGACTGATCCCCCCATAACTACTTTGGATTGAGTTTGAACCCGGAGAGGGTCGTTTTCCCGTTCTGAAGGATCCAGAAACCGGCTTCCTTGAATCCTTCATGTTCCCGGCCTTCCCGTCCCTTTTCCCCGTCGATGCCGATCACCCGAATCGCCCAGTAGATGCTAATATGGACTATCTCGAAAGAAAAATGAATGGCTCTCCAGACGACAACCGTATATGCGATATATCCGCCGATCAGACTCGAGAGCGTGAACCACATTCCGGCAGGCGGTATGTTTTATGCTGTTTTGCGTTTAACTTTCCGCATGGAGGTCCTGGTATGAGTCGAACACCCAGTGGTTCAGAATGGCTTTCCGTGGCTCAAGCGAAACTGCTCGAAGCCGACATGGTGTTCAAAATGAGGTTGACGCAATCGATGATTCTTCCTCTGTTGGGGCAGTGACTTTGCCGGATGGGAGATCCGGAGGAGGAGCGAAAGGGGCTTGTGGGACTGGGGAAGGTTCCAGACGAGATCAAGCGGGAGATTCTGTCCCGGGACGGGGTGAAGGGCTATCCCAGGATCTCGGTGCGGGCTTCATCGAATCGCACAAGGAGTCGGCCCGGTTGTATTCGTACCTGGATGAAAAAGGCTACGTGCCGATGATGGGGGCGTTCTCCAAGACGGAGGTCTTTGTCGACGACGAATTCCGGGAGGGGAATGTCTCCCCGCAAGCGGGACATGTCGCCGTCTAGTGTCACAGTTCTTAGGTTAGATGATTATTCGGTGCTTCAGGAGATGGGAGGGTAAAAGTCTTCGGAAATGGTTCGGAGGTATGCTCATCTCTCGGCCGAACATCTTCAGCGGCATGCCGGAATGTGGGTTGCGTCACAAATACGGCACAGAAAATTTGGCGAGATCAAAATAATGGTGAGCCGCCTGGGCTTCGATCCCAGCACACTCGCCTTAAAAGTGTGACAAATGCTTTAGTATGGCTTGTTACCAGTTAGTATTTTCTGCGACAAACAAGGGATGAACAGCTTTATCGACTTGTTGTATTTTGTATGGTTTTGTACCCGGAACCGGGACCAGAAATCCATCTAGGATTGGCTACTATGCAGGATTGCTTCTTCATACTCATTTTTGAAATCTTGAGTTGGGAATCATAATATGTCTGCTTCGGACATTTTATCGTTCGGACAAATTATCCTTCCGAATCCCCCTCTCTTCTCATCTCCACCGGATCGCCGTGGCGGTGAGGTCCACGCACGACTTGATGGAGTCAAAAAGAAGCCCACCATCTATGGCATTCTTGTTGTGGATCCGGATCAGGGCCTCCGCGCGGGACTCCTTGAGCGCCTTTTCCATCGCCTTCTTCTGAAGTCCGGGATGACGATCGTCAGGATAGTTTGAGTCATCCGTCGTTAAAAAATAATGCCGGAGCTGACACAGATGCTCCCTCACGGGGCCGAGAACCACATACGCCTGGGAATCGACCGGGGGGAGCGGGAGGGGTTTGGCATCCGGCCCCAGTTCGAGAGGGGAACCGATATGGAATACCCTCTTGGCCCTCTCGCTAAAGGGATAGACACGGATCCTGACAGGTTTACCGAAGGGAGCACCGGCATCGGTCATCACCCCCGGCCCATTCACATTGGGGACCTCCCCACACCCGGACAATCCCAGGAGGGCCAGAACTCCGGCCCCCGCAAGCGTTTTTCCCAGTTTGCCTCTCGTTATGCGTTTCCCTTCGGTTTGAACAACGGTGCCCCGGCAGACTCCGGGAGATCCGGATCCCTCAGAAAATGATCGTATGGCCGCTCCGGATCATCGTGAGTTTGTTGTTGTAGATGTCGAGCTTGGCCTTCGACCGCCTCAAGGCCCGTATCTCATTGATCTGCACATTCAACTTGTTGATCTGCGCCGCGATCTCGTTGGTCTGCTGATCCGTGACCTTGTTGGTCTGGATCGCAATCGTGTTGGTCTGGTTCGCGATCTTGTTGGTCTGGTGCGTCGGGATAGTCTGGGAATGCGGACTTTATGGATCTCTTCATGAGCTCCGACAATGACGTCGAGCACATTCCCGGCGAAGAGGTGGTTGGTTTCCCCCGCCACGGCCTGGGTAAACATTCCTCCCACCGCAATGCTTTGCGCTCCTCCCACCACGGTGTTCTGGGTTCCCGCCACCTCGACATTGTCGCTTCCGGTCGTAATCGCGGTGCTGTTGCCGTGGGCGATCTTCGTCTGGTTTTGGTTGGCGATCAGATTGATGTTGTCGAGGTAATGGTCGCTTTCGTAGGCATGCGTTCCTCCTTGAAAAGGATTGGCGGGCAATTGCCCCTTCCTCAAGTGTTTGCGTATTCCGAAAACACCTTGAAAAACAGGCTCTTGACGACAAAGGGTGGGTAAAAAAAAGGCACCCGATGATGCAAGCTGTTCTCCTGGTTTTCGCGCCCAAGCGTCGACACGGAGAACCCACCGGATGGTCTGCGACCTTATCACGACCCTTTTGAATTTTCCAGAACTGATGAACAGAAATCGGGAAGGATAAAGTGGCACTCGCAATTTGGAAGCATAACCCGGCACTATTGCCAGGTCATGGTCCCAATCACAGACTGGGCAAGGATTGGATCGACTCTTCAATTTAAAGGCATGCGAGGATTTTGTTCGGTTGTCGAATGAGGAATCGAACTCAGGCTTCCGGAAGATGACACGTTATCCTTACAGAAATCTGGAAAAGTGACATGATATGCTTCCGTAAAATCCTAAAAAATCGATTTTGACCCTGGAAAAGACCAAAAAAGTGACACATTATGCTTCCGAAGGGTGACAATTTATCATTCGCCTCCCAAAATCTATTCTTGTGTCCCGAAAGATGAGCAATTCTTTCTTTCGCCGTGGAGGTTTTTGGGGAAGGGTCTTCACTGGCATACCGTCATCGGGCCATTCTGCTGGCAAACCACGGGAGGCGAGCCGTCATTGGGAGTCGTGATACTGGTTCCGGGTCCCACCTGCTGAACGACTCCTCCCCGGGTGGGATTGTTCGGATTCTGGTAAAGCTCGGTCTTCGGTCCTACCTGTTGCATCCACAGGGACTGCGGAGTGTTCGGAGCCGGTGCTGAATATCCCCCGAATCCCGACGGAGGAGCGGGGGGAGCACAGCACGTTTCCCATGCATACGCGGGGGAAGAGACAAACAACAACGCTATAACGATCAGAGTTTTCATGCCCCTACCTCACTTTTTCCCAAACGGGGATCGTCTGATGAAATACAAAGGGCATACATGCTTTGAACAACAGTATTGGTAGCGAGTTTTCGCGCATCGGGGGAGGACAGGCTTGGCGAAGCTTCCACCTGTTTGTTGGACACAACATTCTTTTCCCCTTGAGCCGTTCGAGTCATTTTTTGGACTTCCCCCGGATGCAGTCCCAAGAGAACTCGTTGACTCTCGGATCGATCCGGTCGCAGCGCGCACAGGGTCCGCTATCAATTCTGGTTTCCGGGAGCCGGATCGCGGACTCTTGCGGAGTCGGAAGGAGCCATTTTCAAGATCTTCTTCCTCTTATGGTCCACGCAATGGTTTCCCCTATCTCCCACCTTTTCAACCGAGCCGTGGGGAGAAAAGACGAACCAAAATGTGCAATGGGAACGAATGGGTATAATGGGTATAAATGAAGTGCTTGTTGTCGTCGTGTTGAAATAGTCGGTCCCCCCGAGAGGTTGGGAGGGAGATGAAGAACCAATGTAGGAGATGCGTTCGTTATGGTAGGACCAAATTTTTGAGCCATTCGGTAAAGGAATGATTTGAGTAGGAGGACCATAGACTTGCAGGACTTCTTCTGAAGAAGCACCGATAAGGGAGTGGATGTTTTGCTCAAAATTCCCATGTGTGGCGCATCCTGAAAAGATTAAAAGGAGTGGCAGAACCCAAAATGGAATAAGCTTCATGATTCCTCCTGTGGACAGTTCCCGGATTATCGCTTCCCCGCGAGTATATCATGCGACATTCCGGCCGCCCTTTTTTATAGCCGCTCCAGACTCATCCCTCGCACGCGAGGATATCAGTTTTTGCCATGTTGTCTCAGTACCGTAATCGTCTCTGGATATTCGCCATAATCAGGGCCTCTTGGGCTTTCCACCGAGCCTCTTCCTGCCTCTCAATCTCTTTGTGCCATGCATTGAATAGCTGGTCGATCCGCGCCGCAACCAAAGGGTTCTTCTTCAGAAGATAGGCGTTCTGATAGCAGGTGCTGGCCTTCGTTTCCGGAGTTCCGTAGACTTCCCGATAGGCTCGGGAGACGTTCGGGTGTTTGAAATACGCCTGGCAGAATCGCTCCTGCTTGTCCGTCAATCCGTTCATGATGCAAGACTCCTCCCTCACGCGCGGGAAATAGCGATAACTCACGGTTGTTTTGTAACTGGTTCCTTCTCTGGAAAACTCAATTCTCCGCTCCTGATCTGTGCCAGTCCATACTTGATGAGACCCACCACAAGATCCGCACGGGATAGCCTGTCCTGTCAGATTCTTCCCGCAGGAACCGGGCATCCGTTTCCGCCAACCAGACTTCCATCGGAACGAGACCGTCTTTCCTTTTCCGTTCGCGGGTCTGGGCCATTCTCTGCACTGTCTTCGATGCCATATTATTTTCCTTTCTCAGAACGGTGCCCCGACTCCCTCACTGCTCCGGGAGGTACCCCTGTCCGATACCCACGTAGACTTCCCGGATTCCTTCAAGGCCATATCAAGGGCCTTCTGAACTCCTTCCGCAAGATCGGGGAGGTCCTTGACCTTGATCGTGAAGCCGTGCCCCTTCACCGGCCAGAACGAGCCGTCATCGCCCTTGCTCCATAGCTGGAACCGGAGATATGCGGTATTGCCGGTGCGCCTCCATCCTATCGTGATGGTTGCCCTGCATACCGGGTGCCGTCAGGGAGAATTGTTACGTCTCCAATGGAGAGATGTGGATTTCGGATCGGGGACGTTTCTTGTCCGGGAAGCCAAGTCGGGGGAATCCCGACGGGTGATGATGAACAGCCGGGTTCAAACTGTTCTTGTGGGGCTAACGGGGAGAGAGAATTCCGGAGGTCCCATCTTCGCAAATGTGCTTGGGAAACCGATGGACGGGGGCGGTTTCAGAAAGGAATTTGGTGAAGCGGTCAAACGGGCCGGGCTGGAACCCTTCCGATTCCATGATCTCTGCCACACCTTTGCGAGCCGTCTTGCCATGAGCGGAGCCAACGACCGGACGCTTCAAGCGCTCCTCGGACACAAGTCGCAGACCATGATCCTGCGGTATGCCCACCTGGGACCGATTCACCTTTGGAATGCCGTGGAGGGATTGACTAAAAACGGGATTGGAACCGGGACCAAAACCGGGACCGAGAAGGTGAAGGTATAAAAAAATGGTGAGCCGCCTGGGCTTCGATCCCAGCACACTCGCCTTAAAAGGGCGATGCTCTACCGAATGAGCTAGCGGCTCGGGGTTATTTTGCGAAAAATGGCCCGTTTTGTCAATCGGCGGAAGGTTCTGGAGAGCTCAGTGCCCGCAGCAGCGAAAGCGTGACCGCCAGTACGACAGGGCCGATGAAGAGTCCGATCAGTCCGAATGCCTCAAGGCCGCCCATGACCCCCAGCAGGATGGCCAGAAGCGGGATGTCGGAGGATCTTCCGATGAACATGGGTTTCACGAAATGTTCGATGGCGCCGCCTCCCAACAGGTTCCAGATGCCGAAGGCCAATGCTGCGATCCAGTGGTGGCCGACGGTCAGGTACAACAGTGCAGGGACCCAGATCACCACCGCTCCGACCGGGAACAGGGCCGCCAGGAATGCAAGTGTGGTCAAAAGAAGGACATTGGGCAGTCCTGCCGCCCAGAATCCGATGGCGGAGAGAATCGCCTGAAACAGGGCCGTGAAAAAGATTCCATAGAGGACGCCTTTGGTCGTCTGCGGAATGACGGTGAGCGGAATCTTCATCCTGGAGCCGGCCCATTCGGAAAAGAGTCTTCCCATGGTGGTCCAGATGGCTTCCCCGTGAAGAGTGAAGGAGAAGAATGCCAGGATGAAGATGAAAAACTTCAGGAACCATTTCCCGAGATCTGTGGCAAGAGAGATGACCTGATTCCCGAATGTCAGAATCTGGGACTGAAGCTTTCCGGCGGCGGTTCCCAGTCCGATCGGGTGACTCTTGAGGTGGGCTACGGCAGTGTTGAGCTTGGGGCCAATGAACGGAAGATGCGAGATCCATGCCGGAAGAGTCGCATGCGGATCGAGCAGGAAAACCCGGACCGATTCGATGGCCAGCAACAGTTCATGGGAAAGGGGAACCCCCAGCGACAGGAGAGGCATCAGGACAACGACCAGAAAGAGCAGGGTCGTTGCCATGGCGGAAAGAACGGGTCTTTTTGTCCGGTCGGTCAGAAAACGGTTGGCCGGATGAACGGCATAGGAAAGAATGGCGGCCCAGAGGAGGGCCGCCAGGTACGGCTGGATGATCATGTAAAGGATGCTGAACAGGGACAGAAAAAGAGCCATCGCGATAACCGGGCGCCCGGAAGGAGCGTGATGGGGATCCGGCGGTTGCATGGAAGGAGGAGTCGTGGTCATGCGTTCTGGGGAAAAAGCCAGGGAGCTTCCTGTCTCCGGCGTTCTTCGTATTGCCGGATTTTCTCTTTGTGGGCAAGTGTCAGTCCGATATCGTCAAGCCCTTCCAGCAGGCATTTTTTTCGGAACGGATCGATTTCGAACCCCCATCGGGTTCCGTCCGGAAGGGTGATGGACTGGGAAGGGAGATCCACGCTCAGCTGATAACCGGGTGTTGGCGGAATTTCGCGGAAGAGGCGATCGGTCTGGCTCTCCTCGAGACGGATCGGAAGAATCCCGTTCTTGAAGCAGTTGTTATAGAAAATGTCCGCAAAACTCGGGGCAAGAACGACGCGGAATCCGTAATCCAGAAGAGCCCATGGAGCGTGTTCCCGGGAGCTTCCGGAGCCGAAGTTCTGGCGGGAAACCAGGATCCTGGCCCCCTGGTAGCGGGGCTGGTTCAGGATGAAGTCCGGGTTCGGGGTCTTTCCGTCCGGAAGATATCGCCAGTCGTAGAAAAGGCTGACACCCAGCCCGGTCCTCTTGATGGTTTTCAGAAACTGTTTGGGGATAATGGCGTCGGTATCGACGTTGGCCCGGTCCAGCGGCGCGGCCAGGGCGGTCAGCGTGACAAACGGTTCCATCGGGACAATCTCCTTCGACTGTTCGGGATGTTCAGGTTCGGGCCCATTTCCGGATATCCACGAAATGGCCGGCGATTGCGGCAGCCGCGGCCATGGAGGGGCTGACGAGATGGGTCCTCCCCCCCTTGCCCTGACGGCCTTCAAAGTTTCTGTTCGACGTGGATGCGCAACGCTCCCCGGGTTCCAGTTGGTCCGGATTCATCCCGAGGCACATGGAGCAGCCCGGTTCCCTCCACTCGAATCCGGCTTCCAGAAACACCCGGTCGAGGCCTTCCTTTTCTGCCTGGAGACGGACCAGCCCCGATCCAGGAACGACCATGGCCTGAACGCCGGAAGCGACTTTCTTTCCCCGGACGACGGAAGCGGCAAGTCTCAGATCCTCGATGCGGCCATTGGTGCAGGAACCGATGAAGACCCGGTCGACGGGGACCGAGTCCAG
Source organism: Leptospirillum sp. (assembly GCA_027346125.1). Taxonomy (GTDB): domain Bacteria; phylum Nitrospirota; class Leptospirillia; order Leptospirillales; family Leptospirillaceae; genus JAJYGC01. The sequence continues at coordinate 7,933 of DAIEST010000141.1, forward strand.
GGGGGTTCCCGGTTTCAGGCCCATGTAATCGAGCGCGTTTCTCATGTTGGTCTTCGAGACCGGATCCTGCGCGTCTTCGGGGTTCGGTACCCGTCCTGTCACCGAGGTGACCATCCCGGGGTTCGTGCCCCAGGTGACCTGTGGGGTGAGTGTCGTTGCGTCGAATTCCAGGATCCGGTCGTACCGGGCGTCCGTATCCGATTTCAGGGACTGCCAGGATTTGACCGCCCGCTCCCAGAGTTCTCCCTGGGGGCTCATGGGTCTGCCCTTCAGGTATTCGAACGTGATCTCGTCCGGAGCGATCATCCCCGCACGGGCTCCTGCCTCGATCGCCATGTTGCACAGCGTCATCCGGCCTTCCATGCTGAGGCTCCGGATTGTCGAACCGGAAAATTCGAGGACATACCCGGTCCCGCCGTCGGTCCCGATGGCGCCGATCAGGGCCAGCACGAGGTCTTTCGAGGTCGTTTCGGGGGGGAGGGCTCCCTCGACCCTGATCAGGAAGGTCAAGGGCTTTTTCTGGAGAAGGGTCTGCGTGGCGAGGACGTGTTCCACTTCGCTGGTTCCGATCCCGAACGCCAGTGCGCCGAAGGCCCCGTGGGTGGCGGTGTGGCTGTCGCCGCACACCAGGGTCATTCCGGGAAGGGTGAACCCCTGTTCCGGAGCGATGACATGGACGATTCCCTGCCGGATGTCGTTCATGGAAAAGATCGGAACATGGAACGCCTTGGCGTTGGTTTCCAGCGTTTCGATCTGGAGGGCGCTGATCGGGTCTTCGATCCCTTTCGAGCGGTCCGTGGTCGGAACATTGTGGTCGGGAACCGCAAGCGTCGCGGTCGGCCTGTGTACGGGGCGCCCGGCCAGTCTGAGCCCTTCGAACGCCTGGGGACTCGTGACTTCGTGGACGAGCTGGCGGTCGATATACAGCAGGGTCGTTCCGCCGCTTTCGGTGACGACGTGATCCTCCCACACCTTCTCAAACAGTGTCTTGCCCATTTTCTCTCCCGCAGGTCCGGGGCTTCTGCCACCGGAGAATCTTGGTTTTATGAACAGGAATCACTATGCTATCACATCAGGGTCCAATCATGTCATCTGCTGCGGGAACAGTCTGTTGCCAGACAATCGGAAGAGGAAGAACGATTTGGAAAGATGGCTGGTCACCGGCGGGGCCGGTTTCATCGGATCAAACTTCGTGCTGGGGGTCCGGAGGCGGAGGGAAGCGGAGATCCTGAATCTGGATCTGCTCACGTATGCCGGGAATCAGGCGAATCTCAAGACGCTTTCGGGAGATCCGGGGTACCGGTTCGTCCAGGGGGACATCGCCGATTCCGGTACGGTGTCGGCGATCTTTGGAGAGTTCCGTCCGACCGCCGTCTTTCACTTTGCGGCGGAAAGCCATGTCGATCGCTCGATCGAAGGTCCACAGGCCTTCCTCCGGACGAATGTGCAGGGAACCTTCATCCTGCTGGAAGAGGCGCTCCGGTTTTCGGGACAGCTTTCACGGGAAGATCGGGAGAGATTCCGGTTCGTGCATGTCTCGACCGATGAGGTCTTCGGTTCCCTGGGTCCGGCGGATCCTCCCTTTTCGGAGATCACGCCTTATGCCCCGAACTCTCCCTATGCCGCATCAAAAGCCGCTTCCGACCATTTTGCCAGGGCCTGGTTCCATACCTATCGCCTTCCGGTCCTGACCACCAACTGTTCGAATAATTTCGGTCCGTTCCAGTTTCCCGAAAAGCTGATTCCCACGGTGATCCTGTCGGCTCTTTCCGGAAAAGACATCCCTCTCTATGGAGACGGCCTGAACGTTCGGGACTGGCTGTTCGTGGAAGATCACTGCGATGCCGTCCGTACGGTCTGGAAGAAGGGTCGACCCGGGGAAAGCTACAACATCGGCGGGGGAAACGAACGCACGAACCGGGACCTGGTCGGACAGATCCTCTCCCTTCTGGATCGCAAGCGTCCAAGATCGGGAGGGGGATCCTACACGGAGCAGATCCGGTATGTGACCGACCGTCCCGGGCACGACCGGAGGTACGCCATGGATGCCCGGAAAATAAGCGCCGAACTGGGGTGGAGCCCGTCCCACACCTTTTCCGGAGCGATCGGGAAGACGGTGGACTGGTACCTGGACAACGAACCCTGGTGGCGCGAGATTGGACGGGCTCACGATGTCGGTCTGAGGCAGGGGCTGTTGCGGGACGGGCTCATGGAAGGATCAAAGCCTTGAGAGGAATCATCCTGGCGGGGGGGAGCGGAACCCGTCTCCATCCCCTGACTTACGTCGTGAGCAAGCAACTGATGCCGATCTACGACAAGCCCATGATCTACTATCCGCTTTCCACGCTCATGCTGGCCGGCATCAGGGAAATCCTGATCATTTCGACACCTTCGGATCTGCCGCTGTTTCAGGCTCTCCTGAAGGATGGAAGCCAGTTCGGCATCTCTCTTTCCTACCGTGAGCAGCCTTCTCCCGATGGGCTCGCCCAGGCGTTTCTGATCGGAGAATCGTTTATCCGGGAAGAGCCGGTCTCCCTCATTCTGGGAGACAATATCTTTTTCGGCCACGGTCTGGTCGAGAGTCTCCGGCGGGGAACCCGCCTCAATGATGGAGCCATGATCTTCGGTTATCCGGTGAGAGACCCCCAGCGCTACGGAGTGCTGGATTTCGACCCGTCCGGACGGGTGGTGGGAATCGAGGAGAAGCCTGAGAAACCCCGTTCCCGATATGCGGTGCCGGGAATCTATTTCTACGACGGGAGCGTGTCCTCCGAAGCGGCCCGTCTCAAGCCTTCCGGACGGGGCGAACTTGAGATCACCGACCTGAACCTCGCCTATATGAGAAAAAGCCGTCTGCAGGTCGAAAAACTTGGACGGGGCATCGCCTGGCTCGATACCGGGACCCACGAATCCCTCCTGGCGGCCTCGAATTTCATCGAAGCCATCGAAAACCGGCAGGGTCTCAAGGTGGCCTGTCTCGAGGAGGTGGCTTATCGCATGGGCTACATCGGAGCCGAGGACGTGAGGCGGATCGGGCGATCGATGGCCAAAAACGGTTACGGGCAGTATCTCCTGTCCATCCTTGAAGAGGAAGGAAAGATGGAATGAAAGTGCTTGAGACGACGCTTCCCGGGGTGGTGCGGATCCAGCCCGACCTTCACCGCGACGCTCGCGGATTCTTTCTGGAAAGTTTCCATGCGAAGAAATTTGCCATGAAAGGGATCCCCCATCTCTATGTCCAGGACAATCACTCCCGTTCCGCAAAAGGAGTCCTTCGGGGTCTGCATTTCCAGAAACGCCATCCCCAGGGGAAGCTGGTCCGGGTTCTTGCCGGATCGATCTTCGACGTGGCGGTCGACATTCGGTCGGGGTCCCCGACGTTCGGACGGTGGTACGGCCAGATCCTGAACAGTTCGGAGCCCGAGTTCCTCTATATCCCCGAAGGTTTCGCCCATGGCTTTCTGTCGCTGGAGGACGGGACCGAGATATTCTACAAATGTACGGATTTCTACGATGGTGCCGATGAGGGAGGAGTTCTCTGGAATGATCCCGGGATCGCCATTTCCTGGCCGGGGGTCCCGGAGACGCTTTCTCCGAAGGATGCGGCGTTTCCTCTCCTGCGGGATTTTCCGAAAGCGGAGCTTCCTTCCTACCCCACCTGAGCAAGCCGGTCGGGGAGGGGCATCCGTACGACCGTCTCCTTAATAGGTTTAGCGCATCGGCCGGAACCGGGTTTCTTCCAGAAAGATCAGGATGACGAAAGAGATCAACGCCGCTCCGGAGAGGTAGTCTCCGACCGCCGTCCTGTCGTTGAGCCGATGCGCGAGCCATGTCGCGACGAGGGGGGTGGTGCCTCCGAAGATCGCGAGATTCATGTTGTAGGTGAAGGAGAGGGCGGAGCAGCGGACGCTTGACGGGAAAATCTCCGACATCAGGCTCGGAAGGGGGCCGATGTAGAGGGAGAGCAGGACAACGAACAGGATCTGTCCTCCCATGAGGGCAAGCGGGGTTCCGGCCTGGAACTGCCGGTACAGGACGGGAGAGAGCAGGAAGAAACCCGCTGCGGAGACGAGCGTGACCGGCCGTCTTCCCGCCCGGTCGGAAAGGTGTCCTGTCAGCGGGATCAGGAAGAGGAGCAATGCCAGGCTGACCAGCTGGATCGAAAGCGCCGACCGGATGTTCATCGACGGTAGAGAGGACAGGTAGGACGGCTGGTAGACGACGATCGTGTAGAACGCGATGCTGTTGGTGATCAGGAATCCGAACCCCTGGAGCATGTCTTTCCAGTGACCCCGGAAGGCTTCCATGACCGGGAGCCCTTTCCCTTCCCGGTTCCGGAAGGCCGGAGACTCCGGGAGGTGCCGGCGCAGAAAAACCCCCGCCACCGTCAGGAAAAGGCTCATCAGGAACGGAATCCGCCACCCCCACCGGGAAAGTTCGGCGGCGTCCAATAGCGATGACGTTGCCAATGCGGCGATCGTTCCCAGAAGGATTCCTCCCACGACGCCGACCAGAGCATAGGATCCCCGATATCCCCGCCGATGATCCGGCGCGGTTTCGACCAGGAAGGACATCACCAGGGAGAACTCGCCGCCGATGGCGATTCCCTGGAGAACCCGGAGGAGGATCAGGAGAACCGGAGACAGCATGCCGGCTTCCCGATAGGAAGGAAGAATTCCGACCAGGGCGGTCGGGATCGACATCAGGAGAATCGACGCGATCAGGGCGGATTTCCGTCCGCCGCTATCCCCGAGATGTCCAAAGATGAGCCCTCCGATCGGACGGGTGACATATCCCACGGCAAAAGCGCCGAAGGTTTCGAGAAGGGAGATGAAACTGTCTCCCGGAGGGAAGAAGAGCCGGGCGAAGAGCGTCGCGAAACTCCCGTACAGGGCGAAGTCGTACCATTCCAGCACATTTCCGACGAGATTCCCTCCGAGAATAACAGCAGGGGACGGGGGAGAGACAGGTTTCGCCATGGGACACTCCTCTTGAAGGTTGTATTGTCCCGGATTTCGGTGAGGGTCGGGCCGTTCGGGGAACGGGAGCGCTTTCCCATTGTTTCAGAAAACGTTCTGCCGGGAAAGCCGAAAGCGTCAGGACAAGCGTCCGCTTGCAGCCCTCTTCAGGAGACAGGAGGAAAGATGTCGTTCATGAGAATTGTCCGGACGGGCGTTTCCGGAACGGTCATGACACTTCTCCTCGGCATTCCCTTTGCCTGGGCGATCGACCGGGAGACAGCGGTCGGTCTGGGCAAGCGTGCGGAAGCCGGGAACCGTCCGGCTCTTCTCGACTTGAAGCGGTATGCCCGTTCGGGAGATCTCTGGTCCGAAGTGGTTCTCGGAGATTTCTACCGCCGTCGGAAAGAGTCGACCTCAGACTGGGGCAAAGCCCTGTTCTGGTACCGGAAGGCTGCCGCCCGGGGCAGTCCGGTCGCCCAGATGGATGTGGGGGTTGCCTATTATTATGGTCAGGGGGTTCCGGACAATTATGTCGAAGCGGCGGACTGGTTCAGGAGGGCGGCAGAACAGGGTTTCCCGGCCGCAGAAAACTGGATGGGTTCCCTTTATGCGGCCGGTCAGGGAGTCTACCGGGATGAGTTCATGGCCTTCAAATGGTACCGGAAAGCAGCTCTGAAGGGAGATGCCGGAGCTTCCACCAATCTGGGCGAGGCTTACATGGAAGGGGTCGGAACGGCCCGGGATCCCGTCAAGGCCGTTTTCTGGTTCCGGAAGTCTGTTTTGCGGGGAGACCCCGAGGCAGAGGCTCTCCTGGGTTCTGCCTACAAATATGGTCAGGGGGTTCCGAGGGATTTCTCGAAGGCGGTGCACTGGTACAGGAAAGGGGCGACCAAAGGAAGTGTGATGGCCGCCTACGGTCTGGGAATCTGTTATGCTCGCGGTCAGGGAGTCTCCCCCGATCCGGAGCGGGCCTATTCCTGGCTCTGGGTTGTCAGGCACGCTGCCCGTCCGGGATCGAAGACGGCGATGATCGTGAGCCGGGAACTTGGATTCCTGGCACGCAGGATGACTCCGGAAGAGGTCGGGAAAGCCCGTCGGAGAGGAAAGGAATTTATTGCCCGCCGTCCTTTTTCTTTTTAGGGGCGATGGGGGTTCCTGTTGACAGCTTGTCAGAAATCCGTCGATCGCGCACAATTGTTGCGGGGTTTTTCCCGTCCTGCCCGTGTGTTGGAAAAATATTCCAGGAGGAAACAATCGCCTTTCCATCGGTGGAGGTTGCCAAATTGTCCCAGTCACAGAACCCGTCTCCGTCCGCGAGGCCCGCTCTTCCTCCTGAAATTCTGCCGGACATCTTCGATGATTTTGACGTCGGGGTCGGCCTGGTCGATGCGGAAACCGGCCGGTATCTTCTGGTCAACCGAAAATGTTGCTCTCTTCTGGGATACACGCCGGAGGAGTTCTATGGACTGAGCGTCCGGGAAATCACTCATCCGGAAGATTGGGAAGAGACCCGGAAGATGATCCAGGAGGTCCGGGAGTCCAGACGGAACCGGTATCGCCTGGAAAAGAGATTTCTTCGCAAGGATGGAACCATCTTCTGGGGGTTGCTGATTGTCACCGTTTTTCTGGAGGGTCCCGGAAGGAAGATCCTCAATGGCGTGATCCTCGACATCGACGAAAAGAAGCGTCTCGAATTCCAGTTCCAGAAAGAAAAGGACATCACCCGGGCCCTTTCTGAAGTCAATGCCCTGATTCTGAAGCGCCCCCATCCTGCACTGCTGTTTCGGGAATCCTGCCGGATTGCGGTTGAGTTTGGAGGATTTCTGGCCACATGGGTGGCCATGGTCGATCCGGCGACTTTCGAAACCCGGAAGATGGGCCTTTTCCTGAAGGATCTTGCGATGCGGGAGAGTATCGAGCAAATCTATATTTCGGTGGACCCCGAAAAACCGCATGGAAAGGGTTCGGTCGGACAGTCTTACCGGTCCGGAAGTCCGGTGATTTTCAATTCCTATTCCGATGAAGCGGCGACCGGTTACTGGAGGGACGAAGCCCGGCGAAACGGGGTTCAGTCGGTGGGGTCGTTTCCTGTCCGGAAATCGGGAAAAGTCGTTGCGGTGCTGGTCATTCTCGCC